>CAXTTX010000125.1:0-12133 GCA_964247045.1 uncultured Verrucomicrobiales bacterium
CCGCGTCCGCCGTGCCTTCCTTAAGCCGGGCGACCGCTTCATCCAGCGCGGCCAGCGCGGCGGCCGCGGAACGCGCATCCGGCTTCCCCGGGACACCCGCGCTCCGGTCTCCCAGAACCTCGATCTCGAATCCCACGGGGATTTCCCCGGACGCCAGCGCCAGATCGATCACTTCCGGGCCCACGCCGGCGGGGTCTCCCAAGGTGATGACGACGCGCCTCATGGCGCCAGCATCCGCCGCCACGGCGTGCCTGCCAAGCCGGGAATAACCCCTCCGGCAGGGAGTTCCGTGCTTGCGGGAGGCTGGCCGCACTCCCTAGGTTCCCGGCATGGCGATTCGTGCGATGAGGCTGGTTTTGTTGGCGGCCACCTGTGGCTTGCTCACGCAGTGTGGTGGTTCCATGGGTGGTTCCGGAAATCTCGGTGGACCCACCGTGGAGGAGCGGAATGCGAAGATCGCCAGCGAACCCACGGGCGATTTCTTCTACGGCCGCCGCTATTTCGTCGAAAAAACCCGCTTCTGGGGCTACGTCCGCCAGCCGCGCCAATCCGCGAGCCGCTCGAAACTGGTCATCTTGAAGGAGGATAAGAAGCAGAGTCCCGACCGTTACTCGGAAAACGGCCCTGACGGGCAACGCTACGCCTTCGACAACAATTTCGAGTATCGCCTCCGCGGTTACTACACCGGGGAGCAGGCCTACGATCCTAACAGCAACCAGTTCCTGCCCACCTTCATGCTCACCGGCTACGAGGTGGTGGACCGGAACCCCGGCTGGCTGTTCCGGCCGGATGACCGCTACGACCGCTTCCGCATCACCATGCTGCCGAGGTAGACGCCTGTCTCCGGCACTTCCCCATGAAAGACGATATCAAACGCGCTGTCCGGGGAAGCAAGCATCGGCGTTCCGGGGATGCTCCCGCGCTTGACCACGTCGGCCGCATGCCGGGACTGGGTCTTCCCAAGCGCAGGCGGAAGCGCAAGAAGCAGCGCGACAGCATCCGTTTCAACCGCCGGAAGCGGGTCGCCAGTTCCTGGACCTGGCTGATCGCCCTGATCGCGCTGGCCTTGTTGGGCGGCGCGGCATGGGGTGGCTTCCGCTGGCAGCAGATCCAGCGGGAAAAGTCGTTGGCTGCCGTTCCTCCCGTCATCCCCGCTCCCGTGGCGGTGGATACCGGATTCCCCTCACCCTCGGAAACGGAGGCCATCGCGCTGGTTCAGGCGGCACTCGGGGTCCGCGACCCGGAAAAGATCCCGGAATTTTTCCGGACCGGTTCTTCCCCGTTGCTCGGCATTGTCGATTTCCTCAAGGACTTGGAATCCCGGGACGGACCGGTCGACCATTGCGAGTGGCTCGGCAACATGGACGTCAATGACCTCCAGATGGACGGCGTCATGGTCTATCATAAAGCCGCTTCCGGGGCAGCCCGCAACCGCGTCGCCCTCCTGGTTCCTGACGATTCGGGAAAATGGAAGATCGACTACGACGCCTTCGCCCGGGCGGTGAGTCCATCGTGGAACGATCTCCTCCACCAACAGGCGGGCACCGGGCGCGTCCGCGTCTATGCCACCCCGCAGAACTACTACAACGGCCCCTTCGCGGATGAGGCCCGCTGGATCTGCCACGGCCTCGTTTCCCCGGATGTGGATGGAATGCTGATGGGCTATTGCCCGAAAGGTTCCCCTGCCGCGGACGCCATGAACTGGATCCTCTCTCGCGATGCCGCCACGGCCCGCGTCACCTTGGAAATCCGCCGGGTGGACGGCGCGGATGCCCGGCAGTTCGAGATCACCGGGGTCTTGGCCCAGGATTGGGTCATCGGGGAACGCCGGTTTGACCTCCGCTTCGGGCAATGAAGCTTGGCGAGCTCCGTGACTCCGCGCTTGCCGGTTGGCGGACGAAACCTTTTGATTCGCCTCAGATGATTATTCACCGTGGAAATCCCGGCTCCGGCCGGAGCCGCCTGCCATCTCCGGGAACCTCTGCCTGTCTCCTATGAAACCACGCGACATCCAGAGGGGAATCAGCTCCCGAAATGTCCGCACGGGGGGCGAAGCTCCCGGCATTGGAAAGGTGAGCCGCGTGCGTCGCGGCACAGGCAATTCCTCGGGTGGAGGCCGCCGTCGGCGGGGCGCCCGGGCGGAGACGGACAGGAGGAAATCCATTCACCTCTCGTCCGTGGTCCTGGGCGTGGTGGCCTTGGCCATCATCGGGACGGCCGTTTTCTTCTGGATGAAAGCACTTCAGGAACGGGAGTCGGATGTGGTGCGGACAACTGCCGTGATCGATACCATCCAGCAGGCACGCTCGAAATTTCCTTCACCCAGCGAGGAAGAGGCCTTGGCCCTGGTGAAACGTGCCGTGGCAAACCGCGATCCCGCGAAGGTTCCCGCTCTCTTCAGGGCAGGGGCTGCCTCACCCGATGAGATCGTCGCCTATTTTGAAGAAGCAGGACCGAAGGACGGTCCCCCGGAAAAGTACCGCTGGTTGAGCAGCATGGATTCGGACGACATGCTGATCGAAGGTGTGCTCGTGTCTTTCAAGAGCGAGGAAAAGAAGCGCGAGCGCCTCGCCCTCCTGACTCCCGACGAAAAGGGGAACTGGCGCCTGGATTTCGAATCCTATTCACGGCGGATGGACGCCACTTGGAGCGACCTGCTGGCAAAGAAAGCCGACCATGCCAGGGTCCGCGTGATGGTGGCGGCCGATCCATACTACAACGGGATTTTCAGCGACGAAAAAAAATGGATTTGCTACGCCATGGCTTCGCCGGATACCGATGAACTCCTGCGCGGTTACTGCCTCATCGGTTCTCCGGAAGCAGAAAGGATGGCGGGGATCATTACTCCCATCGGCCGGGATGGGTTGCGGACAACCCAGACATCCACGGGCTCTGGCCCGGCTCAAAAGACCAGCCGTGCGATCCTGGATATCCGCTGCCCGGAGGGCGCGGAATCCAAGCAGTTCCAGATCACCCGCGTGATAGCCCGGGAATGGCTGCTGCCGGACGGCGCACCCGAATCCAAATAAGCGTCCTTCCAAAATCTTCCCGCCATTGAAAAAAAACAGGCCGCCACTCCCCGCGGGGAATGACGGCCTGGGGCAAAAGAAATGTTCCGCGGGATCAACCGCCGTAGGACTCTTCCACGCGCTTCGCGACATCGCGATAGCCGTAGTCAACTTCGTAGATCTGCTTGAAGCACTCCAGCGCGGAGGCTTTGTCGCCCATCTCCGTGTGGATCAGGCCCTTTTCGTAAAGCACTTCCTTCTTCGTGTTGTCCATCGCCACGAGATCGGCGAGGGCGTCCGAAAGCTGTTTGATGGAAAGGTCGAACATGTTCTTCGCGCGGAACGTGCGGCCCAGCAACAGCAGCACCTTCGTGCGGATGTGCGGGTTGCGCGTCGCCTGTTGGAGTTGGGGAATCGCGGCGCTGTAGTCGCCGGACTTGTATAGCGCCGACCCGAGTTCGAAACGGAGTTGCGGGTCGGTCGGGTTCTGGTCCACGCGCTTTTGCGTTTCGAGCACCTGCTCGGCGATCCGGTCCGCCTTGCGGGCATCCCAGGCCGCCTTGAGCTCCTCGTTGTCCGGGTCCGCCGCGACGGCGGCTTCCAGGTTCTTGAGATCGGTCTCCAGCGCGCGGTCTTTCATCGCGTTCGCCTTGGTGTCCAGCGCCACGTCCCCGTTGCTCAGGGAGTGGGCCCAACTGAAGAAGGTATGGGCGTTGTGCCAGTCCTCGAGCTGCTCGTAGAGGCCGGCCAGTTCCTTCACAACCGCGAGGTTGTTCGGATCCTCGTTGTATTTGTTGACGGCTTGGTCGCGGCGTTCCTCGAGCTGGTCGCGGGTGAGGCCCGTGCGCGCGGCCTTTTCGAGCTCCTCGAACTGCGCCTTGTCGCGCATCAGGGTTTTCATGTCCGCGTTTTCATCCCACTTCCCCTTCTGCATCGAGGCCCGTGCGGACGCATCCTTGGATCCCTTGATGGCGGCGCCGTCCGTGGGGTGATGCTTGATGATATCGTTATAGACATCGGACGCCAGCATCGGCTGTTCCCGTGAGATGTAGAACTCGGCCAGTTTGTGGAGGAGCTTCGCGTTCTCCGGGCTCCCGGTCCGCACCGTCTCCAGCGCGAAGGCCGCCGTCTCCGGCAACTCCAGCTTCAGGGCCGTGTCGAAAAGAAGGTCGTTGGCCTGGTCGTTGAACGGGTCTTTTTCGAGTTCCTTTTCAATGAGCGGCAGTGTTCCGGCAGGATCCTTCTTGGCCGGGCCCTGGAGCTTCATGACTCCCATGCCACCACCGCCAAACAATCCACCTTTTTTCTTGGCGTTTCCGGCCAATTGAATTTCGCATTTGCGCAGCATTTTCCGGCCTTCCAGGAACCCCGGGCTTTCCTTCAGCACTGCCTGGAGGAGGCTGATGCCGTAGGTGAGATTCGCGGTTTGGACGGCACTGAGAGCCTTGAGCCAAAGGGGCTTCATGTTCGGTGGCAGCTCTTTTTCGGTGATCTCTGGCATGGGAATGACGTTAGTGCGGTTTTTCGATTTTGCCATCATACGACGGCGGCGGCGTGAAAGTGGAGTTTGCGCCCGCCCTTTGCAAGCGCGCGCTGCCCGAGAAAAGCTTCCTATGGCAGGGATTGCCAGATTTTTTGCATTGATGAATTCGCTCGGATGGATTAACCTTCCAGCGCACCGGACGCTCCTGCTCCGTCGCCAAGCGGATTCTCCTTGTTTCGGGGTTCCCCCTCACTTCGGATTCTCCTCTCTTATCCCATTATATATCCCATATGCCTCCTCGCCCAAAGACCTCCGGACGCCGTAACAACCGTCACCGTTACGGCCCGCCGAAAGGTTCGACCAAGGATGCCGAGGAAAAGGCCGTGGAAGTGGATGGAGAAATTTCCTCCGTTCTCGCCGGCACCATGTTCCGGGTGAAACTGGAGAGCGGCCACGTGGTCCTCGCCCACATCTCCGGAAAAATGCGCAAGCGCTTCATCCGCCTCGTCGTGGGTGACAAGGTAAAGATGGAGATGTCCCCCTACGACCTGACGAAGGCCCGCATCGTTTTCCGCCTCAGCTAAGGGCAGCCGGGGTTTGCCCCGCCCGAGCCAAACCGATCTTCCGGGCCGCCTTCTGGCGGCCCGACTCGTTTCAGGTCCCGCTCCTCACCTCACGCGTAGTCCGCCCCGATCTCGGCCGCCTCCAGCGCCGCCACCGACTGGTTGCTCCGGCGTTCGATCACGATGTCGCCCAGCAGCTCGCTCTGCCTCACCACGAACTGGTTGAGCTTCATCAGCTCCAGCAGCGCCAGGAACGTGACGATCACCTCCGCCTTGGTCGTGGCAGTTTGGAACAACTCCTCGAATCGCAGGGCTTCGCCGGGGGTAAAGCGCCCCAGCAGCAGCTCGATCTTGTCGGCCACGGTGAACCGGTCGTCGATGATGTCCCCGAAGTCGTGGGACTCCTCGAAACGCTTCAGCACGTTCTGGAACGCCCGGATCAGGTCGAAAATCGAAACGTCCGCCAGCGGGACCGGCTCCTCGGCCGGGAGTTCCGGCGCATCCGGCTGGTGGGCGAAACGTCCTTCCTGCTCGATTTCCCGCAGGCTCAGGAATCCCGCCGCGTCCTTGAACTTCTTGTATTCGATGAGCTGCCGGATCAGTTCCCAGCGCGGATCGTCCTCTTCCGCGTCCTCTTCCGGCGGCTGGTCCACCCTCGGCAGCAGCGTCCGGCTCTTCAAATACATGAGATTTGCCGCCATGACGATGAACTCCGACGCCAAGTCGATGTTCAGCAGCTTGAAGGTGTTGATATAGTCCAGATATTGCCGGGTAATCCGCTCGATCGAGATCGAATGGATGTCCACCTCATCCTTCTTGATCAGGTAGAGGAGCAGGTCCAGGGGACCCTCGAAAATTTCCAGGCGGACTTTGTAGTCGTTCGCTTCCACTGCGGAGGGTCGTATTGCATGAAAGCAGGCAGGGCGAGGGTAAATTTGCCTCGCCTCAGGGGGGGAGGACCGTTTTACTCGCGGCGCCGCAAGGCGGGAATGATATATGGAGTCGGAGCAGTCGCAAAATTTCAATGAGAGGTTGAGCCAGTGGGTGGCAAACCAGGCTTTTTGGTTCCAGGTCCGCTACTCGCTCTCCAGCAGTGGCACCACGGGAACGGCCATGTTCCACGTCTTGCGCCTGACCTTCCGGTTGCTCGTCTTCGTCCTCATCGTCGCCGCCGGCTGCGGGGTCTACCTGCTCAAGCGGACGGAATCCAAAAAGTTCAACGACGGCCTCAAGGCGGAACTCAAGGAGGGTCTTTCCGCCTCCGAAATCGAACTCAACGGGTTTTCCCGCGTGCAGGGCCAGTTGGACATCAACGGCCTGGCCTGCAAGGGCGCGGAAGATACCTTCTACTCGACCCTCCGTGCGCGGAACATCCACTGCAAGATGGGCTTCCTCGACGGCATCGCCGGCAAATGGGATCCCGGCACCGTTTCGCTTTCCAGGCTGGAAATGGAGCTCAGGGCCGGAACCGACGACGCGCAATCCGCGGCCGAACTCTCCAAGACCCTCTTCAAGAAATTCGACAATGTTAACCTGACGAATTTCGAAATCGCCGACGCTTCCTTCCGCTGGGGCTACCGGCGTGCGATCACGGCCACCACCATGTCGCAACCCCTGTCCTCGAACTACCCGCAGACCGGCTACGACCATGAGCACACCCGCGGGGAAATCGCCAACAGCTACCTCAAGGTCCAGCGCAACGAGGACGGCTACAAGCTCACCTTCAAGGGCGGGACCTTTTCCCAGAACTGGCTGAAAAGTCTCGAAATCTCCGAGCTTGTCGTGGTCTGCGATCCCAACGGCGTGGTCTTTGAAAAGGCGCTGTTCCGGAAGGGACAGGGAACCGTCGATCTGACCGGCATGAAAGTGACCGGCGGCGAGCGGCCAGTCATCACCGGCATGGCGAAAATCCAGCATCTCGCGCTGTCGTCGATTATTCCCCCGGCCCTGAGGACTTTTGTCGAAGGAACGATCTCCGGAAATTTCACCGTCAGCGGTTCCACCAACTCATCGGACGGGATCTCTTTCGAAGGCGACGTGACGCTGGACGGCAAGGACAACATCTCCCTCCGCGAGCGCATCCATCTCCTGCGCGCCCTTTCCGTGGTGGACTACTCCCGCAACTACCACCGCATCGATTTCACCTCCGGTTCCTTCCACATGAAGAGCGGCGGCGGTGGCATCGACATCACCCAGCTCAGCCTCAAGGCGGACGAACTCTTCACCATGGATGGAAAACTCCGCATCAGGCTGCCAACGCCGGAGGAAATCCGCGCCGCCGTCTCCACCGGGGAAGCGCAGGGGGGAGCGCACGAGGACGAAATCGACTCCGAGATGGACGACCCGAACTTCACCCTCAAGCGCGCCGCCCTCGAGGTGCAGCGCCAGAAGGAAGCCAAGGAAGAGGAAGCGACCTTGCCGACCCTCTACCAGAGCCTCGGCCTCGACATGAAGATCCGCAGCCTGGAGGCGCAGTCCCTCGAGCGCCTTTCACGCGTGTTGCGCTATGAGGGCCTCTTCGTCATCACCCTGCCTCCCGACGCCTTCGAACGCGGTGGCAAGCTCAAGCAGCAATTCCCGGTGGACAGCAAGCTCGGCCGCATTCCCATGCGGGTCCCCTTGGAAGGCACCCTCTACGACCTCACCTTCAAGCAGGCCGAGGATATCTATCAGCAAGGCCGCCTCTGAGCCCCCTCTTCAGGCAGGGACCGTTATCCCTAACGGTCCGGCGGTGGCAGGCCGTATCAAAGTAACAGCCCAAGGTCCGCTCGGCAGGAACCTCTTCAGGCAGGGACCGCATTGCCTACGCTCCGCTCCGGCTAAAATCCTGCGGATTGTTCCGTTGCGGTCCGGTTGGGGCGGTCCACCCAACCCCCAATGTCCAAGGTCCTTTCCAAAGCCGCGGAAATTCCTGCCCCGGCTGATCTAACGAAACCACCTCGCTCCTCAAGCCGTCGTCGCCGCCAGTCCCAAACTATGGTAAATCTCCCGCGTCGCACGGCTCTTGTTCAGCGTGTAGAAGTGGATCCCATCCACCCCCTCGTTGAGCAGCCCGGAGCATTGTTCCGCGGCATAGTGGATGCCCGCCCGCTCGACCGCCTCCGGGGACCGCGCGCGGTCCAGCGCGCGCAGCAGCTTCGCCGGATAGCGCGCCCCCGCCGCCAGCTCCGCCATCCGCTTCATCCCTTGCAGTGAAGTCACCGGCATCACCCCGGCGATGATCGGCACATGGATTCCCGCGATCGCGCAACGGTCGCGGAAGTCCAGGAAATCGTGGTTGTCGAAGAACAACTGCGTGCAGATGTAATCCGCCCCGGCGTCTACCTTCGCCTTCAGGAAATCCAGTTCATCCACCCGGTTCGGTGTTGCCGGGTGCCCTTCAGGGAAGCCCGCCACGCCGATGCCGAAGCCCCGCGGATCCGGATGTTTCCCGGACTCGTTGAACTTGCGGATGAATGCCACCAGGTCCGAGGCATGGCGGAACCCGCTTTCCGACCAATCGTAGTCCGGCCGGTCGCGCGGCGGATCTCCCCGCAGCGCCAGAATGTTGCCCACGCCCGCCGCGGCATACCGCTCCAGGATGTCCCACACTTCCTCCTCCGTGTGCCCCACGCAGGTCAG
Source organism: uncultured Verrucomicrobiales bacterium (assembly GCA_964247045.1). Lineage (GTDB taxonomy): Bacteria > Verrucomicrobiota > Verrucomicrobiia > Verrucomicrobiales > Akkermansiaceae > Luteolibacter. Next base: position 8,676 of record CAXTTX010000125.1, read on the forward strand.
ATGGGGAACCGGCGGAATCGTCGTGGTTTGCTTGATGCGGACCACCAGATCGTGCGTCAGTTCCCGCGTGCCACCGCCCGCTCCATACGTCACGGAAACGAAACTCGGTTGCAGCGGCTCCAGTTCGCGGATCGCCTGGTAGAGATCTTCCCACGAGGCCGCAGTGCGCGGAGGGAAAAATTCGAACGAGAGCGAGGGCTTCGAATCGCTGAGAATGTCTCGGATGTGCATGGGGCGGGGTGGGGTGGAGCAGCTTTCCGGCCCGGGGACCGAAACTTTTCCGGCTTGCCGGAGTTTCTTTGCCAGCCGCGCGGAACGTGGCTAGAAAAGCGCCAAATCTTCATGAAAACAATCCCTGTTTCCTTTGTTCTCGCGGGAATGCTGCTGCCGGCGGTGTGCCTCGCGCAGCCCGGGGAGCCGCCCATGGGGCCTCCCATGGAAGAAAAAGGGGACAAGGACGCCCGCCAACGGGCCATGATGGAGGCTTGGAAAAACGCGGACAAGGATCACGACGGCCTCATTTCCAAGGAGGAATTCGACGCCATGCCCCGCATCCTCAACCTCCCCGCGGAAAAACGCGACGGCATCTTCAGCCGCCTGGACAAGAACTCCGACGGAAAACTCTCCACCGACGAACTCGGCCGCATCGGCAAGCCCCGCGACGGCCAACCCATGAAACGCCTCTGGGAACTCGACGCCGACAAGAGCGGCGGCATCAGTTTCGAGGAATTCAAGGCCGGCGAGGTCTTCAAGAAAATCCCACCGGAGCGTCAGGAAAAGGTTTTCAAACGCCTCGATACCGATGGCGACGGCATGATCACTCCCAAGGACAAGCCGGAACCACCCTTCAAACACGGCGAAGGCCGCGACGGCAAGCGCCCGGTCCATCCCGGTGACGATGACGGCCCGAAGAAACCCGACGGCATCAACCGCAAGCTCGATACCAACGGCGACGGCGCCCTCTCCTTCGAGGAATTCCGCGCCGGCAACGCCGTCAAGGACCTCACCGAGGACGAGCAGGAAGACCGCTTCGAACTCCTCGACCGCAACGGCGATCTCAAGATCTCCCCCGAGGACTTTCCTCCGCCACCTCCTCCCGCTCCTGCCCCGGACCCCGCTTCCAAACCGGACTAAACCGGCCTCGCTGGTATCGACTGCCGTGAGTGCTCCGCGGTCTCCAACGCGGCCATCGCTAACAAAGGCCACCACCGCTATCCGAAAATAGCCCAGCCATTCATGGCTGGGTTGGCGGCCTATCCGGAATCCTGAGTCCCGCAGGGACGGCAGGACCCCCGCCTTCGGCCAGCCATCTCAGATGGCATAGGTCCCATAACTCACATAGGTCTTCTCCCCCATCCCCCCAAACAAAACGGGCGGCATGCCTTCGCACCCGCCCGCTTCTGAAAAACTCTTTCCGCCTCAGGGCGCCGCCGTCATCGCCTCTTCCTTCGCCTTGGACGCCAGCACCGCCTCGCGGATGTTGCCACCCTTGCGGTTGCTCCACCACAGCACCACCGGGGAGGCGATGAAGATCGAGGAAAACGTTCCCACCACGATGCCGATGAAAATGATGAATCCGAAATCACGCAACGAGGAACCACCCACGAACGCCAGGATCGCCACGCTGATCAAGGTCGCACCGGACGTCAGCAACGTCCGCGACAGCGTCGCGTTCACCGCCTCGTTCATGATCTTCTCCTCGGAATCGGTGCGGATCAGCAACAACTCCCGCACCCGGTCGAACACGATGATCGTGTCACTGATCGAGTAGCCGGCGATCGTCAGCACCGCTCCCACGTGGATCATCGAAAGCTCCCCGCCTAGCAGCACCACCACGCCGATACAGATGATGATGTCGTGGAAAATCGCAACGAAACCACCCAGTGCGAACGAGAACTCGAAGCGGAACGTCATGTAAATCATGATCCCCAGCAGTCCCAACAGGATCGCGCCGACCGACTGCCACAGCGCCGTGTCGCCGATCAACGCGGAAACCTCGTCCTGGTTCGCGTCGATCGCGTAAACTTCCGTCTCACCCTTCTTCACTTTCTCGCCCAGCGCCGGGATCTCTTCACGCAGCTTCTTGATGATCGCCTGCGAGTCGTTTGTCGCGGAGCGCACCGTCAGCATCGTCCCGGTCGTCGGGTTGGATTCCTGTTGGGTATAAGCTTCCTTGGAAAGTTTCATCCCCTCCACGACCTTCTTGACATCATCGACGCTGACTTTCGGGTCCCTGCCGAGTTGGAAACTGGTCAGCGTGCCACCCGTGAAGTCGATGCCCAAAGCCTTCTCCCCGCGGACCGCGAACGCTGCCAGCGAAATCACCAGCGTGATCGTGGCGATCGCGATGCAGATCCGGCGCTTGCCCATGAAGTCGAAATTGTGCGACTTGATCAGGTCCAGGAACGTGAGCTTCTTGAACCAGCCCAAATCGTTGCCCCAGCGGAAAATCACCCGCGTCACCAGGATCGCCGAGAACAACGAGGCGGTCACCCCGATGATCAGCGTCACCGCAAAGCCCTTGATCGCGCTGCTGCCGAAGGCGAAGAGAATCACCGCCGTGATCAGCGAGGTCACGTGCGAGTCGAAGATCGCGGAGAACGCCCGGTCGTAGGATGCCTCGATCGCGTTGCGCAGCGACTTGCCATGCTTGATTTCCTCACGCAGGCGCTCGTAGATCAACACGTTCGCGTCAACCGCCATGCCGATCGTTAGAACCATACCGGCGATACCCGGCAGCGAGAACGTGAACCCGAACATCGCCATGATGCCGAACAACATGATCGTGTTCACGATCAGGCCGATGATGGCGATGAAGCCGGACATGCGGTAGTAGAGCAGCACGAAAAGGAAAGTCATCAGCAGCGCCAGGCCACCGGCCACCAGACCTTGGTGTACCACCGCAGCACCCAGTCCCGGGGAAACCGTCCGGCTCGCTTCGATTTTCATCGGGTTCTCCAGCGGGTTCATCAGCGCGTTCACTAGGTTCTGGACCTCGCCCGGATCATGCAGGCCGGAGATCGAGAAATCCTTGGCCAGCCGCGCTTGCACCGTCGGCGCGCTGATCACCTCGCCGTCGAGGACGATCGCCAGCCGGTCCACGCCAAGCTGCATCTTGCCCGTCAGCGCGATCATCGCTTCCGTGCCCTTGCTATCCAGGCTCACCCCCACGGCGTCACGCTCGCTGGGGGAGGGGAAGGCGTTGGTGATGTTGGCTCCGGTGATATCGACCCGGCGGTTGAGCAGGATCGGCTCTTTCGTTTCCTGGCCTTCGGAATTCTTGTGCTTCAGTTCAAAGGCGCGGTACCCCGGAACGATTTCCGTTCCCGCGGCGACGCGGGCCGCCAGCGTTTTTTGGTCCGGGCCCACCTCCGAATTGCGCGGGCTCACCTCACGCAGCTCCAGCTTCGCCACCTTCTCCAGCGTCGCGCGGATCTTCACCGCATCTTCCGGCTCGG
>CAXTTX010000126.1:0-12089 GCA_964247045.1 uncultured Verrucomicrobiales bacterium
CAACGCATCCAACCTGCCTGCGGCATAAGCCCCGAAAACACCACGGATCTCGTCCCTCACCCGGCGGAACACCGCCATCTGTTGTTCCTCATCCCCCTCGGCATGCGCCGGATCATCGAAAGGGAAATGATGTCGGTTCACTTGCCCGGGAAACATGGGGCAGACTTGGTCCGCCTTCCCGCAAACGGTGATGACGGTTTCGATTTCATCATCCAGAAACTCGTCCAGATGCTTCGAGTGATGGCCGCTGATATCGATGCCGATCTCCTCCATCGCCCGGATGGCCAGCGGATGGACATAGCCCGCGGGCTTCGATCCCGCGCTCTCCACGCGGAAATTTTCACCGAGGGCGGCTTTCAGGATACCCTCCGCGAGATGCGAGCGGCAGGAATTTCCGGTACATAGGACGAGTATGGCGGGTGGTTTCATGAATCGGATCATCTGGCAAGAACGGGCGGGGATTGCCCATTCACGAGCAGGGTCCACAGCGGCACCGCCAGCGCGGCACCAAGCAAAGCGGAGGTGGGATAAAGCCAGAGAAATTGAAAATTCCCCGAGACCATGGCCGGAGCCAGTGAACGTGCCGGATTCATCGACGCGCCGGTGAAGGGACCGGCGAACATCGCCTCAAGCCCCACCACCGCGCCAATGGCCGCGGCTTGAAGCCCGCCATCCTTGCCAGCAACCGCTAGGATGGTGAAAACGAGCATCCCGGTGAGCAATGTCTCCAGCACAAAGGCCTGCCCCGCGCCGACGGATGGCAGGGTTGCTCCCAACGTGGGATTGCCAGGAAACAGGAAATGATACAACCCGCTCGCCGCGAAGGCACCGGCGAATTGCGCCGCCAGATAGACCGGGACGCCACGCCACGGGAATCTCCCCGCAAGTGCCAGCGCCCAGGTTACCGCCGGATTCAAATGCGCGCCGCTCGTGCTGCCGAAGACACAGATCATGGCCATCACCACCAGACCGAAGACCAGTCCGATCCCGGTATTGCCCACCGCACCGCCGGACACATGATCGGCGATGATCGCCCCGGTGCCCGCGAAGACCAGTGCGAAGGTTCCCAGGAACTCGGCAAGAAAAGTCTTCATGGCGCAAAACTAGCAGCAACCTTTCGGTCCACAGCAGGAGGATTGCCCCCCGGCCTTTTTCCCCGGCAACGGAGGCAGCCCGCACAATTCGGGCGCCAAGCATTCGGTGTGTTTGTGAGCGAGCTTCAACACCACCGCTTCATCGGTCAGTTCATGGCCGGAGATGGTGTATTGGGAAATCACCCGGTCCTCATATTCCACTTCCACAGGCACGTCATCATCCGGCAACAAGATCGCTGCTTTTTTCAAAATTGCCGCCATTTTGCCTGTTTCGATCCGGTGGTGATAATCCTCCCCCACCCAGATCTGGAGCTGGCAAGCCACCGACTCGCGCCGCGTGCCGCCGCAATCCAGAAAATCCTTTTGCACCCGGCCAACTTCCGTGACGTGAAAGGAAACCGGCACCGCCGCGCCATCCGGCAGGCTTACGCGGAAATAACGCTCCGGGTGCTCCACCAGCAGATGTTTCAGCTCCGCGAGATTCATCGCGTCACCTCCTTCCGGAGCTTCCCGGCTTTTCGTGAGGCAAGCTTCACCGGTCCGGGGCAGCAACTCCCTTCCCTCTCGGCGAGACGACGGACGGCTCTCTTCGCATCCTCCTTCGCCACCGGATCCTTCGCCGCGGAGAAAAAGCTGCCGAGGTTGCGGATCATCTCCAGATAGCCTTCCTCGATGCGAAAGTACGTCCACTTCCCGCACTTCTCGCCTTCCAGCAGCCCCGTCTTTCGGAGGACCTGCACATGGCTGGATACGCTGGACTGCGGCATCTCCAAAATGTCCGCGAGTTCGCAGACACACAGCGCCTCGTCCATCACCAGCCGCACGATCCGCCAGCGGGTCTTGTCCCCCAGCGCCTGCGTGAATTGAACCACATCCGTCATAACGGAAATAGTCGTAACGATTTTTACCGTTACGTCAAACGGCAATTTCGCGGAACTGTCCGGTGTCATGACAGCCTGCCTCGGGTGAATCCTTCAACCGATGGATAGGACTCCGGTGGTTCCCGCGGGCATTGCCTCCAGCCACTCCTTCATCCGCCGCACCGAATCCCGGAGAGGCCCGACGATTTCCGGGTATTCCGCCTCCCGCCCTTCCTCCGCTAAATATTGCTTGATCGCTTCGTCGGAAAAATCCGCCGCTCCCAACAACTCCCCCACCCGCGCACCCTCCGCTGGCCGATAAGTGACAAAGGTCGATTGCATGGCACGGCACAAACGGTCCGCAAGTTCATCATCACGCGATAGCGCGCCTGGAGCCATCAACTCGATATCCAGAAGCAGGGATCCTGAGTAGGGATAGGGCTCCATTTCTTCCGCATGTTTGCCAAGAAAGTCCCACAGGAAATCCGGGATGGCAGAGTCTTTTATCGGGAAGATGCCAAATCGTTTCCTGGGCGGCAGGGCAGATACCTCCGCCGCGCGGGCGAGACCTTCCCGCTTCCCGTCGGCAATGATATGGAAAGATGCGATCATGCTCATGGGGATGACTCTATTTTTGGCTTTGAACCCAGGGCAACTCCGTACCATCTGGAATCTCAAAAGTCTTGAAACGGGAGATCCCGCCCTTTTCCAGCACGACCTTCGACTTTGGCACCTTCAGCGCTTCCGAGAGAAAATCCCGCAAGGCAGCGTTGGCCTCGCCATCCACGGGCGGCGCGGTGATGCGGACTTTCAACACCGGCCCTGCCTGCGGATCGGTTTCCCAGCCGAGCACCTCGTTGCAGCTGGCATTCGGGACGGCTCGGACGCGGAGTCTCATCGCAGGAGGAAAAAACAAGGCCCGGTGGTGTGCCGGGCCTTGCTGGAATCTTGTTTGGAAAGCGCCGCTTACTTCGCGGAAGCGATGACGTGGTCTTTGGTCATGCCCAGTTCTTTCATCACCACGTCGCCGGGGGCGCTGATGCCGAAGCGGTCGATGCCGAGGGCTTTGCCTTCGGTACCGACATACTTCCACCACAGGTCGGTCACGCCGGCCTCGATGGAGATCCGCTTGGTGCAGGACTTCGGCAACACGCTTTCCTTGTAGTCCGCGCCCTGGCGCTCGAAGCGCTCGAAGCAAGGCATGGAAACAACGCGCACCCCGTCGCCAAGTTCAGCGGCAGCAGCCATGGCGTGTTGGAGTTCGGAACCGGTGCCGAGGAGAATGGTGGTCAATGCGCCGGTTTCCTTCTTGGCGATGTAACCGCCGCGCAGGACGCCATCGCGGCGCTCTTCCACAGAAAGCTCGTTCATCAGCGGGATCGCCTGGCGGGTCAGGATCAGAGCGGTCGGGCCGTCGGTGCGCAACATCGCCGCAACAAATGCCCCAGCAGTTTCCTCCGCATCGCCCGGACGGATCACATCGAGGTTGGGAATCACGCGCAAGCCGCTCACCGTTTCCACCGGCTGGTGGGTCGGGCCATCCTCGCCGACTCCGACGGAGTCGTGGGTGAAGATGAAGGTGGTCGGGATGTGCGACAGCGCCGCCAAACGGATCGAACCGCGCATGTAGTCGGCGAAGGCGAGGAAGGTCGCACCGCTCGCGCGGAACAGGCCGTCATAGGCGATGCCGTTGCAGATAGCCGCCATGCCGTGCTCACGGATGCCGAACCAGATGTTGCGGCCGAGCGGGTTGCCCGCGGAGTAGTCGCCGCCATCCTTGATGTAGTTTTTCGTCGAACCGAAGAGGTCGGCGCTGCCGGTGATGAGCTGAGGGATCGCCTTGGCCACCGCGTTGATCACGGTGGATCCGGCGGAGCGGGTGGCGTCCTTGTAGTCGCTGGCGAAGGCCGGGATCTTGGAAGAGAGGTCAACAGGCGTGGTGTGGGCGACACCGGCGGTCAGTTCGGCGGCGAGTTCGGGATTCGCCTTGGCCCAGGCGTCGTAGGTCTTTTGCCAAGCGTCGAAAGCCTGTGCGGAAGCGATCTTCTTCTCCGAGAAGAAATCCTCGGTTTGCTTGGAAACGAAGAAGTGTTCATCGGCGGGCAGGCCGAGTCCCGCGCGCGCGGCGTCGATGAACTTCGCGCCGCCCTCGCCGTGGCCCTTGGCGGTTCCAGCGACCTCGGGGATGCCCTTCGCGATGAGGGTTTTCGCAATGATCACCTTCGGATGGCCGTTCTTGTCGCCCTTCGCCTTTTCAATCGCCTTGGCGATGGCATCGAGGTCATGGCCGTCGATGGTCACCGCATCCCAGCGCTGGGAGCGGAAGTATTCCTCCGCGTCCTCGCCCTGGGTGAGCACCGCCATGGCGTCGAGCGTGACGTCGTTGGAGTCGTAGATGAAAATCAGGTTGTCCAGGCCGTTGTGGCCAGCGAAGGCAATCGCTTCCTTGGCGACCCCTTCTTGCAAGCAGCCGTCGCCGTGGAGGCAGAAGATGTGCTGGTCGAAGATGGTGTGCTCCGCGGTGTTGAAGCGGGCCGCGGCACGCTTGCCGGAAAGCGCGTAGCCCACCGCATTGCCAATGCCTTGGCCAAGCGGGCCGGTGGTGGCCTCCACGCCCGGAGTTTCATGGAACTCCGGGTGGCCCGGGGTAATCGAATGCAGCGCGCGGAAATGCTTCACGTCGTTGCGGGAAACAGCGTAGCCGGAAAGATGGAGCCAGCCGTAGAGGAACATCGAACCGTGGCCAGCGGAGAGGACGAAGCGGTCGCGGTTGAGCCACTTCGGGGCGTCTGGGTTGTAGCGCATCGCCTCGCCGAAGAGGACGGCGCCGATTTCCGCGCAACCGAGCGGCAGGCCGAGGTGGCCGGAATTGCAGGCATGGACGGCATCCATGGAGAGGCCGCGGGCTTCGTTGGCGGCTTGGGCGAGAATCGTCGTGTTCATGGGAATAGGCATTGCGCCGCCGGGTTGGACAGGCGGGGCGGCAAACGTAGGAATCCAGCCCCGATTGACAAGCCGCCATTCGGGGCAAATGTTCCACGGAGCTTGAATCCGGCTCATTTCCGACATGACCGCGGCGCTGCCGAAATTTTACCCAAAAAAACCTTGCATCTCCCGCGGCAGTGGGCTTCTTTTCCGCCCGCACCGCGACAAACGACCCGTTCGTCTATCGGTTAGGACTCCAGGTTTTCATCCTGGCAAGAAGGGTTCGACTCCCTTACGGGTCGCCATTTGCGCAAAAAACGCCTCCGCCTCCAGCGGGGGCTTTTTTGTTTACGCCAGCCCGCCAATTTCGTTTTTCAATCGGGGACAGCCATCGTGACCGCCCTTCAAAAAGCCGAAGCCATCCGCCAGCGAAAGGGCGGCAAGCGCATCTCCATGCTCACGGCCTACGACTACCCCACCGCCCGTCTCCTCGACGAGAGCGGCGTGGATGTCCTGCTGGTGGGCGATTCCCTCGGCATGGTGGTTCTTGGATTCCCGGACACCACCTCCGTCACGCTGGACCACATGCTCCACCACGTCGCCGCCGTGGCACGGGCGAAACCGAAGGCCCTCATCATCGGTGACCTGCCGATCCACACCTACGACACGCCGGAGCAAGCACTGGAAACCGCCCGCAAGCTCGTCGCCGCCGGCGCGGAGGCGGTGAAACTGGAAGGCGGCGTCCGCCAGGCGGACAAAATCCGCGCCATCACCGCCGCCGGCATCCCCGTCGTCGGCCATCTGGGCATGCTCCCCCAGCGCGTCGTCGAGGAAGGCGGCTATCGCAAGAAGGGCAAGACCCCGGAACAGATCGAACGCATCCGCAAGGGCGCGCAGGCGATCATCGACGCGGGCGTCTGCGCCATCGTCATGGAATCCGTCGTCCCGGAAGCCGCCCGCCAGCTCACCGCCCTGCTCGCTGTGCCGACCATCGGCATCGGCTGTGGCGACGGCACCTGCGATGGTGAGGTGGCGGTGGTTACGGATCTGTTAGGGTCTTATCCTTGGTTTGTGCCGCCCTTTGCCAGGCCGGAGGCGGACGTCGCTGAAATCACGTGCGAGGCCGTCGCGCGCTATGTTTCCCGCGTTAGCGGGGAATGAACTGAACGCTCAACTGGACGTCCTCCTGTTCCGGACATCATCGATCGGTGCTGCTCTACCTCCATATCCCCTTCTGCCACCGCGTCTGCCCGTATTGCTCGTTCTACAAGCACACGCCTGGCGCGACTCCCATCGGCGCATTCGTCGATGCGCTGGCGCTGGAAGAGAAAAACAGGATCTCCCTGTTGGAAGAAAAGCCGCGCACCGTTTACCTGGGCGGCGGCACCCCGAGCATGCTTTCTCCCGGGCATCTCACGAAGCTCTTCGGTTCGCTGCATGATTCGCTGGATTTTTCAAAGCTGGATGAAGTGACTTTGGAGGCGAACCCAGCGACCTTCGACACGGCAAAGGCGCGTCTCTTCCGCGAACTCGGTGTCACCCGCGTGTCCCTCGGCATCCAGTCGTTCACCCCGCATGTCTTGGAAACGCTGGGCCGCGAGCACTCGGTGGAACAGGCCTCCGAATCCGTGGCCATCCTCCGCCAGGCGGGCTTGCCCTCCGTGAATATCGACCTGATGTTCTCCATCCCCGGCCAGTCCCGTGACGATTGGCAGGCCACGCTGGACCACGCCCTCTCCCTCCAGCCGGATCATATTTCCGCCTACAACCTCACCTACGAGGAAGACACCGCCTTCTTCGAGTCCCTCCGCCGTGGCGAGATGCGCGAGGACGAGGATCACGACGCCGAGTATTTCCACCTCGCGGACGATCTCCTCACCCTCTCCGGCTTCGACCACTACGAGACATCCAACTACGCCCGCCCCGGCCACCACTCTTCCCACAACCGAGGCTATTGGCAGGGCGAGGACTACCTCGGCCTCGGCCCCTCGGCCGTTTCGACCCTCCAAGGCACGCGTTGGAAGAACATCGCCGACACCGCCCGCTACGTCGCACAGATGAACTCGCTGGGCAACGCCCTCGCGGAGTCAGAAACCCTGGATGAAGAGGCGCGGCGCTTGGAACGCATCGCCCTCGGCCTCCGCACGGTCGAGGGCATTCCCCTCGATCTCCTCTCGCCGGATGCCCGACTCCGCGCCAGCCACTTCGCCGCCGAGGGCATGGCCCGCATCGAAAACGACCGCCTCATTCTCATTCATCATGGCCGCGCCCTCGTCGATCCCATAGCGGCGGAGTTGGTTTAATAGGTGGTGGAGATGAGACCTGCCAAGGGAGCACTTCCGTCTGAATCCGCCGGCAATCCCAATGCGGATCCCTCCCCTTACCAATCCGTCTATTTTTGGATCCGCGTCCCTCCGCGTCCCTCCGTGTCCATCCGTGGTTCCTCTTCAACTTGCACCTGTGAACGTTGGAAAGCACGTCCAACTCACTCCGGCCACGCCACAATCACCCGCTTTCCGCCCCACACCGGATGCAGTGGATCCAGCAAATTCACACCATCCAGCATCACCTTGCCGTCCTTCCCGATGTCCATGCTGACAACGCTATTGTCCATTCTCAGCACCACCGCCTTCCCTTTGAAAACCTTCGGATCAAACCGGTCCGTTCCTGGAATCGCCGGTGCCACCAGCAACGGCCGCTTGGGATCTCCCGCGGATCCTTGCCCCGCGCCGAGATAGGCAAACCCGCATTCCCCTTTTCCCAAAACCGGGTCGACCTCCACGCGTCTGGTGCCGCGCGGCGAGCCTGCCTTCCTTGCATAAAAATCTTGTTCTTTCACTCCCCCGCCTTCGGTCCGGGGGCCTCCCATCACGGCGAGCAGTTGCCGCAGATAATCATTGGAAGCCTCCGTCCCGAACGGCAAGTCGGTTCCCGTATTCCCTTTCACCGCGGCAATGGTCTCCGGACCGGGGAATGATCCATATTCCGTCTCAAACTCGAATAGAGCCAAGCCGAGCACCCTGGCGTTGGTTTTCGCCTCGCTCTCGTCCGCCTTCTCCCTCTGGCTGATCATCATCGGCGGATTGACCACCAGGATCGCGGCGGCAATCACCGCCACACTGATGGCCACCCACTTGTACAGCTTCAGAATCATCTTCATCAAGATGATGCCTTTTTGATTGTATGTCACTTCAAAGATCCGGCCAAGCGATCGACGGTGCGTGCCCTTCCCATACCGGATGATGCGGATCCATCAGTTTCCGGCCATCCAGGATCGCATGGCCGTCCTTGTCGATACTCAGCGAGGTCACGGCGTTGTCCATTCTCAGAATGACCGCCTTCCCCTCGAAGGGTTTCGGATCAAACCGGTCCGTTCCCGGAATCATGGGAGTAACAACCAGCGGTCTCCTCGGACTATCTCCCGCTTTCGCCCCGAGGAAATAGGTGAAAGCGCAATCGCCTTTTTTCAGGCATTCCGCCTCGGTGGTAAAGTGATCGTCCGGCTTCATCCGGTTCCACTTCGTCTTCGCGAAAAACATCACCTCGGACGAAGCGATGTTGCCCGCGATCAACTGGCGGAAATATTCGTTCGAACTCTTGGCACCGAAGGACCAGGTGCTGCCGGTTTCCGCACGCACCTTGGGCATCGTCGAGAGGTCGGGAAAACTGCCGTATTGGGCTTCAAATTCAAACATGGCCAGTCCCACCTGCCGGAGGTTGCTGACAGCCTCAGTCGCGGGTGACTTTCTTGTACCCCGCAACCACCGCGGCGCGAGCAATGGGACCAGCAGCAGGATCGAAAGAAGGCCGACGATCCAAATGGCGCGCCATTTCCTGCGGGAACGCATCGCCGCGTCGCCGGGTGGGGGCGGCTCTACATTAGGCGGCGGTTGGGGAAGAAGGGTCATGGATTCGGCTGTTCAAAGATCTGGCTAGGCGATTGCCGGCGGTCGTCCTTCCCACAAGGGATTCGTTGGATCCATCAGCAACCATCCTCCCCCGGAGACTGCTTGCCCAGCCTTGTTGATATTGATGCTGGTGACGGTGCCGTCCTTGCGCAACATCACAACCTTGTGGTCGAAAGGTTTCGGATCGAACCGGTCCGTCCCTGGAATCATGGGGATCACCGCCACCGGGCGGTCCGGACGGGATGCCATCGTGGCTCCAAGCAGATAGGTAAAGGCGCACTCGCCTCTCGCCAAGGCGGTGGCACCGCTCATGTTCCCATCGGGCGATTTCATTCCACGGATGGGCACATGAAATACATACTCGTGCGGAGCCATTCCCGCGGCAATCGTTTGCCGGAAAAAGTCGTTGGACGAAACCTTGCCGATCTTCCAGGAACTGCCGAACTCGCGCTCCACCGCGGCAACGGTGGAGAAGTCCGGGAAATTTCCATACTTCTTCTCGAAGTTCTCCAAAATCAGGTGGATCTGCCGGGCATTGCTTACCGCCATGGTTTGCTCAGTCTTCTTCCTGCTTCTCAAAACCAGTGGTAAAATCAACGGAGCGAGCAGGACCAACGCCATGGAAATCGTTCCGGCGATCCAGATCCCCCGCCAATACCTGCATGATCGCATCGCCGCCTCTCCAGGAGGAGGCATCGGGGCATCGGGTGGGGGTTGCGGCAGCATGATCGGGGCTTTGTTCTACAGATCCGGCCATGCGATCACCGGCGCATGACCATCCCACACTGGATGGTGCGGGTCCATCAAGTTTCTCCCGTCAAGCACGACGCGCCCATCCTTTTGGATCGCCACGGAGATGACACTGTTATCCATTTTCAGGATCACGGCCTTGCCTTGGAAGGGCCTGGGGTCGAAGCGGTCTGTCCCCGGGATCATCGGCGCGACGACGAGAGGCCGTGATGTCCTGTCTCCATCTCTCGCTCCGAGAAAATAGGTATAGCCACAGTCGCCTTTCTCCAGGCTACGGGCATCGGTCATGATATTGTCCGGCTTCACCGTTCCTACGGCTTTACAGTAGAACATGACTTCGCTTTGGCCAATGCCACTGGCGATGAGTTGACGGAAATAGTCGTTGGACGACTTCGTGCCGAACTTCCAGGTGTTTCCCGGTGCCGGTGATTTGCTGATCTTCGGGATGATGGAGGCATCCGGGAAGCCATCGTATTCCGCCTGAAACTCGAACATCGCCAGTCCCACCTGCCGCAAGTTGCTGACGGCCTCCGTCAGTTTCGCATTTCTTGGATGCCTCCCTGGGAGGGCCGTGAAGAGGAAAAGAACCGGCAACACGACGAACGCGGCCACCGCCTTCATCACATACCGGAGATCCGGTTGTCTCCCCGGAGCCCAGAACCCACGCCGCCGTTTGTCATCGGGATCGCTCATTGGAAATGTTCCTTCAAAGATCCGGCCAGGCGATCACCGGTGCGTGGCCGTCCCAGATCGGATGCCCCGGATCCATCAGGTTCCGGCCGTCAATGAGGATATGCCCGTCCTTGTTGATGTTCATGGAAGTCACGCTGTTGTCATTGCGGAGGACGACAGCCTTGCCCTTGAATATCTTCGCATCGAAGCGATCCGTTCCGGGAATCATCGGCGCGACCATCAGCGGCCTGGCCGTGTTATCGGTTTTTCTCGCACCTGCGAAATAACTAAAACCGCAGTTCCCTTTCTCCAGTGCCTTGTCACCGGTGAAGACATTGTCCCCTTTCTTCACGCCCTTGCCCTTGGCGTAGAACATCACCTCCGAGGAAGCGATGTTCGACCCCAGCAACTGCTGGAAAAAATCATTGGAGGTCTTTGTTCCAAATTTCAGATCCGTGTTCGTGTTGAACCTGACCGCATCCGCCGTGGCGGCGCTGGGAAAGGAACCGTATTCCTCGCGGAACTCGAAAAGCGCCAAGCCGACTTGCCGGGCGTTGCTCACCGCCTCGGTTTGATCCGCCTTCCTGGGACACCGGATCACCATCGGCGCGGTCAGCGCGGCGAGACCCAGCACGACCACGCCCAGGATCAGGATATTGACGAAGGTCCCGCCCGGTTTTCCATGCCGGCAAAGAGCAGTTCTATCAGCTTCAATGTGATTTGGGTTTTTCATGATTTTGGGTTTTTCTATTGTTCAAAGATCCGCCCAGGCGATCACCACCGGGTGGCCGCTCCACGCCGGGTTCGCGGGGTCAAGAAGCAAGGTGGTGCCGTAAAAGACGGCTTTTCCCTGCTTGTTGATGTTCAGAACTCTCACGTTGCCATCCAGCAGCAGCACCACGGCCTTGCCCTGCAAAGGCTCCGGGTCGAAGCGATCCGTCCCTGGAATCACCGGCGTCGCGATCAATGGCCGGTTCGGGGAATCATCGGGACGCGCGCCGGGGAAATAAGCGAAAGAGCACTCCCCCTTCTTCAACGCCTCCTTGGCAGTGATGACTCCATCCCCCTTCTTCGCGCCCTTGACCTTTGCATGAAAAACTCCCTCACCCGTCATGATGCCGGTCGCCAGAAGTTGCCGGAAGAAATCGTTCGCCGTCCTCCCGCCCAACTCCCAATCCCCGCCGGCCTGTTCCCGGACGGTGCCGATTGTTTCGACACCCGGGTAAGCTCCATACTCCCTCTGGAACTCCTCCAGCCCCAGATTGATCTGCCGTGCATTGCTCACCGCCTCGGTTCGATCCGCCTTCGGACGGCGCGGGCGTGGCAGGCTCTCCAGTAAAAATGCCACCAATACGAAGCCCAGAATTCCCCCAACAATCGCGCGAGGCCAAACGACCGATTCCTTCGGCTTGGGATCGCGGGGTGAATCGCACACGTCGTCCAACGGCACCGTGGCCACCGGAGGCGGCTGCGAATCCGAAGACAGATCGTCAGGACGGCTCATACCCTCCTAACGTATGGCCGCGGATGTCCAGTTGCTAGATGATTCAGGCGCTTCACGCCCTATTCACGGAGTCTCCCCATCGTGAAAATTCGATGGAGAACTACTATGAAAATCACGCTTTCTGCCCCAGCACCTTCGTCAGCAGCTCGATCATCACCTGCGCCGCGGCCTTGCCGGTCTCCAGCACCTCATGGTGATCCAGCAACTCCGCGCTGATCCCCGCCGCCCAGTTCGTGAGACAGGAGAATCCCGCGACCGGGATCTTCAGCGACCGCGCCTGCAGCGTTTCCAGCACCGTGCTCATGCCCACCGCGTCCGCTCCCAGCGTGCGAAGCATCCGCACCTCCGCCGGCGTTTCATACTGTGGTCCGCGCAG
>CAXTTX010000127.1:0-12024 GCA_964247045.1 uncultured Verrucomicrobiales bacterium
GTGGCCTGTGTGCTGGCGCTGGGCACGGGCGCGGCGAACGCGGGCGGACCGGTTAGCAAGACCTTCGGCGGATTCAAGCCGGGGGCGAAGTTCACGCTGAAGGTGACCAAGATCGAGTCCACGAAATTGGAGATGTTCGTGCCGAAAAAGTGCCCGATTCCGAAGGGTGTGCCGAAGTTCAAGAAGGGACAGAAGGTGACCTTCACGGTGGGCAAAAATGGTGAATGGACGGGACCCGGGATCAACCTGGCATTCGTGGAGGACAACGGGCCGTCGAACAATTACGTGGACAGGAAGTCGAAGAACTTCAACGCGGATGAGGCGGATGTTTACAAGGATACGGCCAACAAGGCGGTGGGCGCGGAGCTGTTCCTATACAAGGAGGAGCATGGCGGTCTGGGATCGATCCCGGTGGTTTACACGGTAAAGTATCTGCTGGGGAAGTAGGGGGGTGTCAGAGGTGCTGCGGTGCCGAGGGGCGTGGCAATGACGGGAATGGTTGGAAATCGCGAAATCCGCGGCGCATTTTGTTGGACCCGGCAAGCTTTTCATCAATGGGGAGACAGTCCCTGACATCACCGTTCAGGGGCCCGCAGCAGGGTTGCGAAGCAGCCTTCTTCGCCGAGGCTACGAAGGCCAGAAGGCAGCCGCAGTCCAAGGGCCTCGCCATGGTATCCGGCCGTCTGTTCAACATCGCATCTGGCTGTCTCTCACCAGCGAGGTATTAAACGATGGTGGAGTTGGGCGAGGGGCGGTGCCCTGTTGGTCCTTGGCCCGTTTTTGCGGGAGGAGGTTACCCGGTAAAACCGGCGATCGGATATCGCCGCTCCCTGGTGGGCCTCAGGCGGTTTTGCCGCCGGCCTTGGGCTTGCGGAATTTCGGGACGGTGACTGTTTTCCCGGGGGCGACTTTTTCGATGGATTCGAGAGGGACCCAGCCACGCGTTTTGGTGGCGAAGGAGACGTAGGCCCATTGGCCGGATTCACGGACGACTTCGCAGAGGGAGCCGGGCGGGGCGTCGATGACCTCGGGAGAAGTGCGGGCGGCGTCGGTGTGGAGGACGACCTTTTCGCCGATGATGACCGCCTGGCGGGCGAGCGGGGCGAACTCGGCATCGTCCGGGAAATAGCGCCAGCCGAGGATGCCCGCGGAAACCAGCAAGGGGCCGATGACGAGGGCGGCGGTGGCGGTGATGCGAAGGCGGGCGGAAGGCCGGGTGGCGGGGAAAACCAGAAGCGCAAGGACGCACACCCAGACGCCGCCCCACAAGGTGGCCTGCCACGCGGAGAGTGGGAGCTTGGCGACGGCGTATTGGAAGTCCGGACGCTGGACGGTGATGGCGCCGTATTTGCGCTCCAGAAAACGGAGGTTCTGGCGGGCCTCGCCGTGGGCGCTGTCCACGAGGAGGGCCCGGCGGTAATAGAGGGCCGCGTGACCGGGGGAGCCGGAGCGGTAGCAGGCGTTGCCGATGTTGTAGAGGGTATCCGCGGACAACTCGGAAGGCTTGCCGGCGCCGAGCCAGAGCGCGATGGCGTCGTCATACTTGGCGGCCTCGTAGGCTTCGAGAGCCTGGGTGCCGACATCCGCGGCACGGGCCGGGGAAAGGCCGAGGGCAAGCAGGAGGGAGGGTAGTAGGATGAGAGCCATCGCCGCCTGGCGGAGGAGGCTGAGGATCTGGTTGCGACGTTTGCGGGTGAGCACGTTCTTCGGTTTATCCGAAAGGAAGCAGACTGCGTCCCTTTCGGCAAGCACCGCCCGGATTTCCGGGGCGGGCGTGTCGCCCAGCCAGCGTTCGGCGAAGGCGCCGGCGGCCTTGAGGAAGCTGGTGTCGTCTCCTTCAGGAATTTTTGAGATCTCGCGGATTTCGCCGAGGCGGGAGTTGCGCACGGGATCCTTTTTCAACCGGGGAGCGAGGCGGAGCATGAAGGTTTTCACGAGGAGGACCAAGGCGAGGAGTCCGCCAAAGGCATGCCACACCCAGCCGGGAATCGCGAGTCCCGTGGAGCCAAGGAGTTTGGCGGGGTGGATGACGCCGAGGATGTCCGTCATGCGCTCCAAGGGAACCGGAGAGGTTTTCACGATCCCGACGGCCGTGGCGGCGGTGTTGGGACGCATCTGGAGGGGAATCGGCTCGGTGAGGACGGTTTTGTAAATCTCCTCATGGGGATCGAAGAAGACGAGGCGATAGGGCGGAATCTCCGACTTCATTTCGAGCGGACGGGTGGATTGGTGAAAGACGATGCTGCCGGAAAGCTGGCGGCGTTCGTCGCCTTTTTGTTCGGTGGTGGTGCCGTAGACTTTCCATCCGGAGTCATTGGAAAGCTGTGGCGGGCGGAGGGTGTCGAGATTGCCCTTGCCGTTGACGATGAGGTCCACGGAGATGGGGTCGCCCTCGGTGACGTCGGTGACGCCGGTGCTGGAGCTGATCTCGAAGTCGCCCACCGCGTTTTCGAAACCATCCGGAGCACCCTCGGGAAGGGGCTTGGCCTCGTATTCGAGTTTGGGGACCTCCAGGTTATGATACTGGATCTGAAAGGAGGACCGCGGTGTGAAGAGACCTTCCTGAACCTGGACCGTGAGACGGATTTTGGCGGGACCGATGGCGACCTTGCCGGAACGGGTGGCGGTGACCGTGCTGGGGTAGGAAACCGCGCGGAAATTCCTGCCGAGCAGGTTGACCGGGTTTTGACGCGGGGAGGGCTGGAAGCGCCAGGCCACGATGCCTTCCCGGACGAAATCCGGGATGCCCCAATCCTCAACGGCCAAATCGGCGGGGACGTAGAGCTTGATCTCCACGGGGACGGTTTCGTTCTCGAAGGGGGAGTTGTTCAGGATCCGGAAAGCGGCGGCATAGGGAATGGTGCTCTCGCCCGTTTTAATTTCCTGGAGCTTGAGTTCGTCCGGATTGAAAATTTCGAAATCCAGCGGGGCGGTGAAGACGTCCTTGCCGTCGAGACGCAGCTTCAAGGGCGGAAGGACATGCTTGCCGACCTCGTAGCTCGAAAGGTCGTATTCGAAGATGATCTCGGGACGTCTGCCCCCGCGGCGGTATGCGCCGCGCGGAGCGAGCTTGAGCCCTTGGATGGAGGGGATCTCCGGTTCCCCTTCCGGCTCCCCGTCCGGGACGATGATCTCCAACTGGGCCATTTCCCCGCGCGCGAGCATCGAGGATGACAGGCGGCTGGTGATCTCGCCACGGGCAGGGCCGCACCAGGCGGCGAGGATCGCGAGGATCCCGATGGTGGTGAAATTTTTGCTCATGTTCATGAATCTTACCAGTCCTGTGCGGCATCGCGGAACTCGCGGCGACCGGATGAGAGGGGGCCATTTTCCTTATCGGCATTTTCGCGGAGGATGCGGCGGGCACGATCTTCCTTCGACTCGTTGGGGTTTTCGCCCCCCTTGCCCTTGCCTTTCTTGTCATCCTCGTCGCCGCCCTTGCCGTCCTTTTTGCGTTCCTTGCCTCCGCCGGAGCCACCGGGACGTTCCTCGCCATCCTGGCCTTCCCCGGGCTGTTTGTCGCCTTCCCCGTCCTCGCCCTCCTTGGGCTGGCCCTGGCCGGGCTGGGGCTGGGGCAGGGCCTGCTTGGCTTCCTCTTCCTCCTGCTTGAGGAGTTCGCGGAGGCGCTTCAGGTAGGCGACCGTCATCCGGCGGTTTTCGATCGCCGAGGGGTCCGAGGGATTGGCAGCGAGCGAGGAATCGTAGTGCCTGACGGAATCCGCCCAATTGGTGACGAGTGATTCAAAGCGTTCGCCGCCGCCGCCGCCGTCCTCGCCTTCGCTGGCGGCATCCGACTCGACCATTTTCGCGAGGGCTTCCTTCACGAGCCCGTCGAATTTGGACATGTCGGGGGCCTTCTCCGCCCCTTCCGGATAGCGATCGCCCGCAAGGCCCATCCAGCCGAGCTGGAAGAGGCAGTTGCCCATGCCGAGGTGACCGCTGGCGGCGACCATCGTATCGGTGGAAAGCAGTGCCTCGCTGTAGGCGGTGCGGGCCTCGCGGAAGTTCCCGCCGCGATAGGCCGCGGTGGCCTCGCCGAGGTGATAGCGGGCCTTCGTGTCGCCGGGCCTCGTCCCGGCCGCGAGTTTCTGATAGGCATCCCGCGCCTCGTCGTAGCGGTTGCCCTCGAGAGCGGCCTTCGCCCGCGATGCCTCGCTGGCATCCGCCCGGGGAAGCGTGAGGAAACAGCCCGCGAGGAGGAGTGCCGCGCGGACGCCTTTCCAGCGGGTGCCGGCGATGATGGAAGCGAAGAGGAAAACAACGGCAGGGAAAACCAGCCACTGATAGAACTCCACGGAAACGCGGCGCTCCAGGCCTTCCATTTCAAAAGTATCCAGGTCCTCCACCACGGATCTAACGAGAGCGGGGATGTCGAAGCCGGAACCGGCGACGGCGAACTTGCCCTTGGTTCCTTCCGCGAGCTTGCGCAACACTTCCGGCTGGAGGCGGCTGATGACGGGCTTGCCATCGCGGTCGACCATGCGGTTGCTGGGGGGGAAATCCTTGCTGGGGACATAGTCGCCATTTTCGGTGCCGACGCCGATGGCGACGATGTGGACACCGGAACGGTCGGCCTCCGTGATCATGCCTTCAAGGTCGCCCTTGCTGTGCTTTTCGCCGTCGCTGAAGATGATGAGCGCGTTGTTCTTCTGGCCCGTTTTCTTGAGGGTGTCGGTGGCGAGTTCCACGGCGGAGGCAATGTCCGAGCCGCCGAGGGGAGCCCAGGTTTCATCGATCTGCTCGATCGTCTCACGGACGGCGGTATGGTCGATGGTGAGAGGGGCGTAGAGGTAGGCATTGCCGGCGAAGGCGACGAAGCCGATGCGTTCGCCGGGCATGGACTCCATCAGCTCGTAGATCATGACCTTTGCCTGGGAGAGGCGGTCCGGCTTCACGTCCGCGACCTTCATGCTCCTCGAGATGTCGAGGGCGATCATGATATTGCGGCCGAGGGTCTTCTCGGTCCTGGTGCCGGCATCGGCGCGGGGGCGGGCCAAGGCGATGGTCAGCGCGGCACAGGCGCCGAGGAGGCAGATGATGGCCAGCCAGCGGGGAAGCGAGCTGCCGCTTTTGAGGAGGACGTTCCTGAGCCGCGGAGCGACGAAGGCGGTCCATTGCTTGCTCCTGAGCCGGGAGGTCAGCACCGCCGCCACACCCAGGATCGGGAGCAGTATCAGCAGGGCGAGCCAGCCAGGGTGCGCGAAGGTCATCGGATCAAGGCGAAGGAGGAGGATTCAAGGCGAGATACACCGCCGAGGCGAGTGCCGCAAGGAGTGTGACACCGACGAACCAGGGAAACAACTCGGTATCATCGATGACGGTGAGGGTTTTCGCCTCGGTTTTTTCCAGGTTGTCGATGGTGGTGAAGGTCTGCTTGAGCGATTCCAGGTTCTGCGCCCAGTAGTGTTCCCCGCCGGTGACGGAGGCGATTTTCTGGAGGGTCGGAATATCAAACTCCTGATACGGGAAGCGCATGATGCTGGGGTCCACGCGACCCTCCTTGGTGCCAATGGCAACGGTGTAGATCTTGATTCCCAGGATGCTGGCTTCCTTAGCGGCCTCGACGGGGGAAATTTTCCCGGAGTTGCTGGCGCCGTCGGTGATGAGGACGATGATCTTGCTTTTCGCATCGCGGGCGTCGAGGCGGCCGGATGCGGCGGCGATGGCGGAGCCGATGGCGGTGCCCTGTTCCTTGATCGTGCCGAGATTCTGGTCGTTGAGACGCAGGGAATTGAGGGAATTGCGGAGCCACTGGTGGTCCAGCGTGATGGGGCTGGTGTCACGGGGACGGCCGGCGAAGGCGACGAGGCCCATGCGGTCCTCCGGACGGCGGCCGATGAAGTCGTCCACCACCTTCTTGGCGACGTCGATGCGCTTGACCTGCCTGCCCTGGTCCTGGAAATCGTCGATGTCCATCGAGAGCGAGACGTCGAAGGCGATCATGATGTCGATGCCGCTGGCGGTGCGGTTCTGGTATTGGTTCCGCCAGACCGGGCGGGCGAGGGTGAGGATGCCACCAAGAAGCGCGAGAAAAGCGAAGGGCAGGCCGAGATTCCAAACGAGGCGCCGCACGCGGGAGCCGAGGCTGACAAGGACGGCCAGGTGCGGGAAAACGACAGCGGCGTCCGAGCCCTTGCCGCGGCGCAGGATCAGCAGCAGCAAGGCCGGAATCAGGAGCAGCAGCCACGCCGGTTGCGCGAAGCGGAAATGTTCGAAGAATGCGCTCATGCGAGAAAGCCCTGATGAAGCGTTTTCAGAAGGGCGGAAGATTCGGAAACCACGTTTGAAGCCGGGATATCCGGGATTTCCGGAGCGTATTTCAAGGCGGCGAGCCTGCCGAAGCCGGCCTGCGTGGTCATACGGGCCTCCGGGGAGAATCCCTTCAGGGCCTCATGGCGGGAAATGGTCTCCTCGTGGGTTTCGAAGAGGGCGGGTTCGGCGGCGGCGGTGGCGAGGTATTTCCTGAGAATCAACGAGCAACGGACGGCGGCCTCGCGGGTGGGCACGGCGGCGGCGATTTTCGCGAGGGCGGCAACCGCCTCGTTGAAAGCCGTCTGGCGGAGGGACTGCGGATTCGGCGGCGCGGCGGCCTTGCGCCGTAAGGCGAGCACCGCGAGGCAGACGAACAGGAGCAGGATCAGGGTGGCGCCCCAGATCATCCAGGGCTCGACGAGGGAATCCGGCACCAAGGCCTCCGGAGAGACCGGTTCCTTGAGTTCGAAGGTGACGTTTTTCTTCTCGTTCATCAATTCCTCATGAGGTGCGCCTGCGCCCCCGTTTTTTCAAGAGCTTGTGGAGTGCCAGCAGGGTATCGCCATTGGTGGGCATGTCAGCGGAATCGATGCCGTGTCGCTTGAAGATCGCCGAGACGCCCTCGAGTTGTCTTTTCATGAGCTTGGCGTAGCCCATGCGCAGATTCGGGTTGGAGGTGTTGACGAGGGTTTCGAAGCCGGTTTCTGGATCGACCATCACGACCTTGCCTGCCTTGGGGAGGCGGGTCTCGATGGGGTCGATGACGCGGAGGGCGATGGTCTCGTGTTTTTTGGAGAGCTTGCCGAGGGGCTTGTCGAGCGGGTCGGAGAAGAAGTCGGAAATGAAGAAGACGACGGACTTGCGGCGGAGCGAGCGGACGAGGAAATCGCAGGCGGAGGAAACGGAGGTGCCGGGTTGGGTGGGTTTCGCGAGGAGGATTTCCCGGATCATGCGGAGGAGATGGCGGGTGCCTTTTTCCGGCGGGACGAAGAGGATGGGTTCGTTGGCGAAGATGAGCAGGCCGACCTTGTCGCCGTTGTGAAGGGCGCTGAAGCCGAGGATGGCGGCGGTCTCCGCGGCGACCTCGCGCTTGCTGAGCGAGACGCTGCCATAGTCGATGGAACCGGACACATCCACGGTGATGATCACGGACAACTCGCGCTCCTCGCGGAATTTACGCACGAACGGCTGGTTCATGCGGGCGGTGACGTTCCAGTCGATGAAGCGGACCTCGTCGCCGTGCTGGTATTCGCGGAAGTCGTCGAAATCGAGGCCCTGGCCGCGGAATGAGGAGAGATACTCGCCGGAGAAGGATTCGCGGACGAGACGGCGCGCCTTGAGCTCGAGCTTGCGCACGCGAGCCATCATTTCCTCGATCTGTTGGTCGGTCAGCATGTCGGAGGCGGCCGGATATCAAGGGAAGTTCCCGCTCAGGGGACTGCGACCTTCGACATGATGCGCTCGATGACGGAGTCGGTGGTGATGTCCTCGGCCTCGGCCTCGTAGGTGAGGAGGATGCGGTGGCGGAGGACATCCAGGGCCATGTCCTTGACGTCCTGGGGAGTGACGAAGGCGCGGCCCTGCATGAAGGCGCGGGCGCGGGCGGTGAGGGCGAGGTTGATGGTGCCCCGCGGGGAAGCCCCGGCGCGGACGAGATTTTTCAGCGAAGCATCCACAAGGGCCGGGAAGCGGGTGGTGTGGATGATCTGGACGATGTATTTCCGGACCGCGGGATCGATGTAGATTTCATTGACCAGTTCGCGCGAGGCGGCGACCTGTTCCGGAGTAGCGACGGTTTTCGTCTGGTAGGGAGGCGTGGAGGTGGCCATGCGGTCGAGGATCTCGAGTTCCTCGTCCTTGGTGGGGTAGCCGACGGTGACCTTGAGAAGGAAGCGGTCGAGCTGCGCTTCCGGAAGCTGGTAGGTGCCCTCCTGGTCGATGGGGTTCTGGGTGGCCAGGACGAGGAAGGGCTGGGGAAGGGGGTAGGAGCGGTCGCCGAGGGTGACCTGGCGCTCCTGCATGGCTTCCAGCAGGGCGGACTGGACCTTGGCCGGGGCGCGGTTGATTTCGTCGGCCAGGATCAGGTTGTTGAAGATCGGCCCGAGCTTCGGCTCGAATTTCACCTCCTGCGGGTGATAGACCATGGTGCCGACGAGGTCGGCGGGCAGGAGGTCGGGTGTGAACTGGAAACGGGCGAAAGAGGCGTGGAGCGAGCCGGAGAGGGCCTTCACGGCGAGGGTTTTCGCAAGACCGGGGACGCCTTCCAGCAGGATGTGGCCGTTGCAGAGCAGGCCGATGAGCAAGCGGTCCACCAGCCGTTCCTGCCCCACCAGGACCTGGCCCATCTCGGTCTTCACCGCCTGAATCCAGCCACTCGTCTCCGCGATCCGTTCTTGCAAGTTCTCCGTTGTCATTCGATTTCGCTGGCGACTTTGCCATGCCAGCCGGTCAACGCAACCGGCAAAGCGGCGAAAATCGGGGGGGAGTGAGGCTCCGCCCGATGTATTTTTCGGATGTTTTAAAAGCACCGGAAAATCATTGGCAGTGGCCCGGAATCCTGCGATGGTGGATCGCATGAAGAAGGTGACAATTCCACCGGTTTCGGAGAAGGCCAAGGGAGCCCGGCGGGGTAGACCGCCAGGCGGCGCGAAGGCAGCCGCACGGCGTTTCAACACCCGCTTTCCGGAAAGCCTGGTTGAGAAAATGGAACAAGCCGCGGCATTGAGAGGGGTCCCGATTTCCGCGTTCATCCAGGAAGCGGTGGCGGAGCGGGCGGAGAAGGTTCTTCAGGAGGAGATGCGGTGGCAATTGAGCCACGGCGAGGCCTCGGTGATCGGCGCGCTGATCGCGCGTCCTCCAAAACCCAACAAGGCCATGCTGGAAGCCGCGAAACGTGCCGCCCGCGATGTCATCATTCGCTCTTGAAGTCCTGGACCGCGGGCATGATCGCGAGGGTTTTTCCAGTGGATTGGAATCGGTGGACCGGTACCTGAAGGAAACGGCGCGGGGTCATCAGGAAAAGGGCATCAGCGTGACACGGGTGCTCGTCCCTATCGGAGCGAAGCCACCCAAACCCATCGCGGGATATTTCACGCTTTCCGGCCTTCAGGTGGAGGCCCGCGAATGGCCCGGTGCGGCAAAAGGTCTTCCCAAAGGTCCGGCGCCGGCTGTGTTGTTAGGAAGGCTCGCGGTGGGGCTGGATTGGCAAGGACGCGGGCTTGGAGGGGTTTTGCTCGCCGGCGCGCGGCAGATCGCGAGCGAGGCGCTGGAACGCACGGCCGGGATCGGCCTGGTGGTGGATGCCGCGGATGAGGGAGTGGTGCGGTTCTACGAGAAATTCGGATTTCGGAGGGTCCGGGATGCCTCTTTGCGTTTGTTCCTGCCTGCTGCTTCCTTGCGAGGTGGCGCCGGGATTCAGAGGGAGTGAGGGTCCGGCCGTAGCGGCGCGAGACAACAGAAACCGGTAGGTATCGCTTCCGGTGCGGGGCGCTATGATGGGGTCCCCGGGAACCCATCATTACCGGGATTCTCCCGATGAAGCTCCCACTTGGAATCACACCGAAGTTCAGCCGCCGGTCGCCTTGGCGGATGGTTGTCAAATTGCTGCCGATGCTGCCCGGGCTCCTGTGGAGTCCGCTCGCGGAGGCGGCTGTCCAGGTGGAAAACCTCCGCTGCGAGTATCTCAGGGACCCGCTGGGGATTGACGAAACGGAGCCGCGGCTTTCGTGGATCGTCGAATCCTTGGAACGGGGAGAAAAGCAGACGGCCTGGCAGGTGTTGGTGGCTTCCACGCCGGAAGCCCTCGCCGCCGATCAAGGGGATTTTTGGGACAGCGGCAAGGTCCCGGGAGACACGACGGGCCAGATCGCCTATGGCGGCGCGGCTTTGAATTCCCGGGCCGCCTGTTTCTGGAAAGTGAGGGCGTGGAACAAGGACGATCAGGTTTCCGCCTGGAGTTCACCGGCGAAATGGACGGTGGGCCTTCTGCACAACACCGACTGGAGCGCGAAATGGATCGATGGGATGACCTTCGGGTCCGGCACGGCGGTGGCCTCCGCCCCGGTGATCGTGCTGGCGAAATACGAAGGCACGACGGCGGGTTCCGGCTCGCTGGATGTCACCGCGAAACTGACCGCCATGGCGGCGGAGGGGAACTATCTGATAGGTGTGACCAATGAGACCTTCGGCAGCGATCCCGCCTTCAACGTGGTGAAACGGCTGCGGGTGGAATACCAGTGCGACGGGTATACCTTTTCCCGGAACTTCGCGGAGAAGACGACGCTGCTGGTTCCCGGTGACCTGAGAGGGGTGTCGCATCTGGTGATCACCGGGGCGCGATACGAGTCCACGACGGGGAGTGGATTCCGGGACGTGACGACCCAACTCGTGAACCTGGCGGCTTCCGGCCCCTACACTCGGGTGGTGAACAACACGAACTTCGGGCCTGATCCCGCGGTGAACCAGGTGAAGCGGCTGAAGGTGAATTACACGTTCGACGGCGTGCCCGGTGTGATCACCAAGGCGGAAAGCACGACCTTCAATTTCCCCTTCGATCTGGTGAAGCCGGTGGCGGCGACGGTCACCTCCGCGCGGTATGAGGCTCTGGATGGAACCGGTTTCCTGGATGTCACGACGAACCTGAACAACCGCGCCATCGCGACCGGGGCCTATACCGTCACGGTGGGCAACACGGCCTTTGTCACTGATCCCGCGCCGAACCACGTGAAGCGCCTTCGCGTGGAGTTCCAGCGGGACGGACAAACCTGGTTGAAGTTCGTGGAAGAGAACAAGGTCTTCAATTTTCCGGCGGATCTGGCGCAGGCGACGAATGTCCCATTCATCCGCAGATCGTTCACGGTGACGAAGCCGGTGAAGTCGGCCACGTTGTATGCCACGGCGCTGGGCCTGTATGAGATCCACCTCAACGGCAACCGCGCGGGCGACCATGTCCTCGCTCCCGAGTGGACGGACTATTCCAAGCGCCTGAACTACCAGGCCTACGACGTCACCGCGCAACTGAACCAAGGCGGGAATGTCATCGGGGCGCAGGTTGCCAACGGGTGGTACTCCGGCCATATCGGGAACGGTGGTTTCCAGCGCTGGGGTTCCAGCCCGGCGCTGATGGCGCAACTGGAGATCATCTATCAGGACGGTACCAGCGAGCGGGTGGTCACGGATTCCTCCTGGAAAATGACGGCAAGCCCCACAACCTACACGGATTTCATGATGGGGGAGGAATACGACGCGCGTCGGGAAATTGCGGGCTGGAGCACGACTGCCACCGCTGACGCGGGGTGGGCCGGGGTGATCCTCCGTTCCGAAACGGAGCGCCCGATGAGCGGGCAGCGGATGGAACCCGTGCGCAAGCTGATGGAGAAGCCCGCCCTTACGCTCACGGAACCCCAGCCCGGGAAGTGGACCTACGATCTGGGGCAGAACATGGTGGGGGTGGTGCGCCTGAAGATCAACGCGCCCGCCGGAACGAGACTCACGCTGCGGCACGCGGAGATGCTCAAGGCAAACGGCACGGTTTACACGGAGAACCTGCGCGGGGCGCCGTCGATCGACACTTATTTCTGCAAGGGCGGCGGCGAGGAAATCTGGGAGCCGACCTTCACCTTCCACGGTTTTCGTTATGTGGAGCTGACCGGCGTGGCATCGCAGCCGCCGCTGGATGCGGTGACGGGAATCGTGTTTGCCTCGGATACCGCGCGGACAGGCGAGTTTTCCTGTTCGGACGGGTTCGTGAACCAACTCCAGTCGAACATCGAG
>CAXTTX010000128.1:0-12009 GCA_964247045.1 uncultured Verrucomicrobiales bacterium
TGGACCCACGGAGTCAAGGCGCTGTGGACTGTGCTCAGGTTCCGCCTGAGTTCTCCAGGCGCGGGCCATCTGCCATCATGAGACTCTTTCCCACCCTCGCCCTGGTCATGCTCCTGAACACGGGGCCGGCCTCCGCGGAACCAATCACCCCGGACACACCCCTGGCTGTCACGCCCGGCATCCGCGGCGCGGTTGAACTCACGTTCGCCAGCGTTGCCGATATCTACTATCAGATCGACTTTTCCGCCGACATGTTGGGCTGGGACCCGGAGACCTATTCTATCAAAGGCACGGGTGGCGAAATGCGTGTTCTGGTTTCCACCCGCAACAAGCCCTCGGCCTATTACCGCCTCCGCACCAATGGTGATCCGGCCAACGCGATACCGACCGGCATGGCGGGTCTCCCCGGGCCGAGAGGCCCCGAAGGCCCGCCGGGTCCTCAAGGCCTTCAGGGAGTCCGCGGCTTGCAAGGGCCGGAGGGTCCCACCGGTCCCGCCGGTGTCCAGGGTGAAAAAGGCGTGCAGGGATCAACCTCCAATGTGACAGGTGGGCTCGGGATCGACTACTTCGACGACTTCTCCGGCAAGCCCGATGGCACGGTGGTCCAGGCGGGCAGCCTGCCGGATCAGGGTAAACCCTATAAAATGTACATCGGCGGTGGCCCTCCCCCTTCGATATCCAATGGTGGCCTTAGCGCTCCCGTACCAGGAGTCTGGTACCTCGGACAGGAGCTGCAAAGTCCCGTAAGAAGCTTCGGCGCCCAGGTCCGCTTCGATCCGCAGGTCGCGACTGGTGGCTACGACACCGGCGTGTTCCTGATCATGCCGGAAAACATCTTCCTCGACAAGCTGATCCACATCCGGTTCTCACGGGCCACCTTGGGCGTTGAGGTTTCGACCGGCGGCGGCACCAACGGCTTCGCTCCCCTCTTCAATACCAATCTGATCAACTACGGAGGCAGTGGAATGGGCGTGGCCACTCTTGGCAGCGTCCACACCTTCACCGGTGCAATTGTCAACGATACCCTTTGGCTCACATGGCTCGGCCGCACCTACAAGATCAAGGATCCCAGGATCGCCCAAGTGAACGGCAAATGGATCTTTTTCGAACAATACGCTCCCGCGTCCGGAGGTACTGACTATCTCAAGTGGCTCCGGGTCTGGGCGAATTCCCCGGACATTTCCACCTTGCCGGGCGTCGGGACCAGCCCTTCCTCCGGCTCCGGCGTCGCCATTGCCGAGTCGATGGGCCAAGGACGCTTCGAAAGGCGTGTGCTCATCGGGGCGACCGATGAAGCGCTGCTCGGAGGCACCAACAACCTGGTGGTTCGCGGCAGTACCGAGGTGCAGCACCTCGTCGCGAACAAGAACGCCGGCATGCCCACCGTGGTGGGGGGCACCAGCCGCGCCATTTCCGTGGCTGCGGGCACCACCGCCGGGTCGACCATCACCAACCTGACAAACACGTTCATCGCCGGCAGCAACTTCTCCCTGGTCGGGGACCGCTGGGAAGGTAAATACTACGGCACCTTCGCCCCCAATGGGAACAGCAAGCGCATCGTCTTCGAAGTGGCCGGCAACTTTTGGTTCGATAGTGGCAACCTCGCCATCAACGGGGAACCCTGGCAACTCGAAGTCACGATCGCCCGCACCGCCGCGGTGTCACACCAGGGCTTCTTCAAATTGACCACCCCGTCCAAGACAATGATGAGCACGAATTCCTCGAATTTCGGGCAAGTCATCACCGTCGGCCTGAACGTCAAGGCAGCAGGGGTTGCCGCATCGGACGTGATGCTCAACTACGGACACGAGTCCTACTTCCCGGCGCCCAACTGAGCCGTCGCCGCCCCCTCCTTCCCACACGGATGGAAACCCACCACAAACGGACCGCCTCCGGCGCTCTCGTCTGCATTCTCGTTGTCATCACTTGGTTCTCTCCATGGTGGCTCGGCGGCAAGAATCTCGCCCCGCTCGATCTGCTCAACCAGATGATGCAGCCGTGGCGCGGCACCAGCCGCCATCTCGAGGTGAAGAACCATGTCGTCGCTGACGCGGTGGACCAGTACCTCGTCTATCGCCTTGTCGCGGAGGACTCTTTTAAAAAGGAAGGCTGGCTTGGCTGGAGTTCGCTCACCTACGGAGGGACCGCCCAGTATGCCAATACCATGGCCCTCTACTATGACTGGACCATGCAGTTGCACCGCTGGTTCAGCTTCTGGACCGCCTGGCACCTGGGCCTCATGGGCCAAGTCATCCTCGCCGCCCTCGGCATGCTCCTTTTTCTCCGCGGGCGGGCCATCCGCGTTGCCTGGTCCTGTTGCGGCGCCCTCGCCTACGCCGCGAATTCCCAGTTCATCGTCTGGATCTACCACCGCTGGGCCCTTGGCGCCTTTTGCTGGGTCCCTTGGATTCTCTGGGCGATCGACTGCCACCGGAAAGGGCGCCGCGGCTTCTGGCTCTTTGTCCCGGTCTTCACGGCCATGGCCATGTTGGGCGGCACGCTCCAGCACTGCGCCTTCGTCGTCCTCACCGTGGCAGCGGCATGGGGGGAGGAAGCCCTAAAGCGACGGAAGGATCTTCGCGCGCAGATCGGACTTCTCGGCCGTTACACCGCATGGGGAATTCTCGGCACCGGCATGGCCGCCATGATGCTGCTACCCTGCGCGGCGGCATTCATGGTCAGCAACCGCCTCGGCCTGCACACCGGCACTTATGGCAATGCCGGAATGGGCATCTATCCGCAAGGCATTCTCCAGCCTCTCTTCAACCTCGCGGCCTATCCCTTCCAGGTCTTCCCCTCCATTCTTGGCCGCTGCGAATCACTCGATGTCCTCAAGCTTTTCAAAAGCGAGTTGTTCTACGTCGCCTACTTCGGATCCTTGCCCGTTGTCATTGCCTTCCTCGCGCTTTTCCGGAAGCACACCCCGCCTCTCGCCCGTATCCTCATCGCCACCGGCCTCCTGCTTCCCCTTACCCCCCTCGTCCGTTATCTCTATCAGCGGCTTTTCCTGCTTTTCATCCTCGGCGGCATCCTCGCTTTCTCCCACTTCATGGAGACCGCCACCCGCGAGACACGGCTCAGGGTCTTCAAGATCACCTCATGGGTCGCCGGAGTGGCCATCGCCGCCTGGCTTGCCCTCAGCGTGGTCTTCCAGTGGAAGGCCGCGGCCATCATCGCGCTGCTCGAAAAGAAATTCCTCGATTCCGCCAGCGGCACTTCCTTCGGTTATTTCCGGGAGTGGATGCAGGCGCGTTTTGTCAAGTTCACCGGGGATCTTTGCATCTGGAGTCCACAGCAAGCCATCCCTCTGGTTCTCTTTGTCGCCGCACTCTTCGGGCTCAGGCTCACGGCTCACCTCGCTCCGGAAAAACGAACCATCGGCACCTGGCTGGTGGTGCTCTCCGTTGTTTTGGAAGTCAGCGTTTTCGGCTCGCGCTGGATCGCCTTCACGGATCCGGCGGAAGCCCCGCTCTATCCGGTCACGCGCGAGGTGGACACCCTGCGGCGCACCTCGGCGGTGGATGGACGCGTCGCCCTTCTCATGAAGGAAACCAACGGCCACATGGCCATCACGCCTTTCGTGCCAAACACCCTTTCCGCCTATGGCATCGCCACCCTCCAGGGATACGACAGCATCGTGCCGGATGGCATCGCCATGAAGCTCACCACCCGCGACGATGCCGCCCAGTTGGGCAAACTCGGTGTCACTCATCTCATTACTTATCCAGACAACGCCCCCGGTGGCCCCGGCTGGAACCGCATCTGGGAAAGCCCCTCCATGGTCCTGTTTGAAAACCGCAGGACCGTTTCGCGTTACATCGGCCTCCGCTCTGATGCCGAAAAAGACACCTTCTTCCTCGTCGGAAACTCTAACACCGGAATTCCCCTCGCTGAAAAAAACCGCCGGGAAAACACCCGCCTCTTCACCGTCCCTGCGGGCACTGCCTGGGTCCGCATCGCCGACAATCAGGCGGACGGATGGGAATACCGCGCCTCATCTTCCGGCAAGTCTCCTTGGCAGCCCGTCCTCCGGGCACCGGATGCCAGCATGCTCCTGCCCCTCGGCAATGCCGCCGAATCGGCCTCCGCCACCGTGGAGATGCGCTACGATCCCCCGCTCAGGAAACAGGGTTTCCTCATCTCCTCCGCCGCGCTCGCCCTCACCCTCCTCGCGGGTGCGTGGATTTCATTCCGCCCGCGATCCGGGCCGCGCCTCGCCTTCTGATTCACCTTCCGCGTTTTGAAATGAAGATCCTCATCTCCGCTTATGCTTGCGATCCCTACCGCGGCTCCGAACCCGGGGTCGGCTGGACCGCCGTCTGCCGCATCGCCCGCAAGCACGATGTCTGGGTCCTCACCGACATCCACAACAAGGATGGCTGGGAGAAGGGTGCTGCCGAAGGCATCATTCCGGCGAACGTCCGCGTCCGCCTCCTCCGCGACCACAGCGCGTGCAGTTCCAACCGTTTGATCGCCCACCTGCAGAGTTGGATGAACTATCGCTCGTTCAACAACCAGGTCCTTGCCGCCGCACAGGCTTGGCATGCCGAGGTAAAGTTCGATCTCTGCCATCAGGTCACCATCGCCGGCTGGCGCATGCCTTCCCCGCTGTGGCGCCTGCCCGTCCCCTTCATCTGGGGTCCCATCGGCGGCGCCGGTTTTATCCCTCCCGCTTTCCGCTCCATGCTGAGTTTTCAAGCCCGCATGTTCGAGCGCCTCCGCGATATCAACACCTGGCTATCCAGCCGCTCCGGCGCCTTCCGTGACTGCATCCGGAACACCGCCGTGGTCTTCGCGGCCAACGAGGAAACCGAGGAATTCCTCCGTCCCTACCGCGGGACACGTCCCCTCGTGCGGCTGCCTATCGCCTCCTTGCCGGATGAGAAAGTCATCCGCTTCCGCAGGCCGGAAGCCGTTCCTCCCACCGGTCCCCTCCGCCTCTTCGCCGGTGGAGCCATGGAAGGCCGCAAGGGCCTCAACCTTGCCCTGCGGGCCTTGGCTCGCGTTGCCGCCGAAGGCGTGGAATTCCACTACACCGTCGCTGGCGGCGGGCCCGAGATTGGAGCACTCCAAAAACTCGCCGCCGAACTCGGCATCGCCGCCAAAGTCGAGTTCAACTCCGGCTACTCCGGGAATGCCTACATCACCGCCTTGCACCGGTCCGATGTTTACTTCCTCCCCAGCTTCCGCGAAAGCACCCCCGTGACCTTGCTCGAGGCGGTCTTGGCCGGCTGTTTCCCCGTCGTCGCCGACACCAGCGCGCAGGGGGAAATCGTCCGCCTCGCGGGAGGACGCGCCGTCGCTGCCGACACCCAGGAGGAGATGGTGGAAGGCCTCGCCGCGGCCGTTCTCTGGTGTGCCCGCAATCGCGATCTGCTCCCCGCCGAGACGGCTGCCTCCACGGAAAAGATCATATCGAACTTCTCCTCAGTCCGCTATGAGCAGACTCTCGACGAGGCTTACCAAACTGCCCTCCACTCCCACCCTCCATCTCCCTAGGTCCCTGTAAGGATTTCCACCACAGGCGCCTCAGGCCCCCCATCACACTTTGTTCAGGCCGTGCCTGTCTGGACACCTGTTTCCATACGCTGATATGCTATTGCCTATCGCCATGCGTACACTCGTTCCATTGACTGAGCCTTTCAGCAAAACCCCTGCTTTCTACTCCGGTTGCCAAATTCCGCAACCCGGAACCATGACACCGCCAGAATCAGCATAAAACGTCCCAACCTCCCATCGCGTATGCCCCGGTAAAACCCGGCAATTTTCCGCTCAAGCACCCCACCCCCGGAGTCCATGGAGACCGCCCTCACCCTTGTCCACAAGGGAGCCATGCAGATAGCGACGCACTCGGTGCGCTCGTTCGTCCGAAACTACGCGAAAACCCATCGCCTCCAGATCCACACGGACGGCACGACCAGCGAGTCCGAAAATGCGGAACTCCTCGCCGCGGCGGAGGGAATGGAAGCGGAAATCATTTCTCCCGAACGCCGCGCCCCGACGGTCGCCCGCCAATTGGCCCACTATCCGCTGACCGCCGCGTTGGTCGACCGCGGAGGTTACTTCACCAAGCTGGAACTTCCTATCTACGCCGCCGCTCCGTTCTTCTACTTCGACTCGGATGTCATCTGGCTGGCACACACCGGGAATCTCGCACCTCCCGCCGCCCGCAACGCCTTCTCCACCGAATCATGGTCATGGTATTTCGGAATCCGGCGCGACGGCCTCTGGATCAAGGAAAATACACCCCGCAGGGTCAATTCGGGCATCTACTACCTCGGCCAGGCCTTTCCTCTCGAGCGAATGGAGTCGCTCCTCGAACGGCAGATGTTCGACCCGGAGATCAACGGAAACAGCGACCAGGAAATCATGGCCTATCTCTTCCCCGACATGGAACTCTATCACCCGGAGGACATGAAGCGAAGCCGGGTTGGCAAACATTACGACATGGCAGCCTTGGATAGCGCCGCGCTTCATTTCCCCGGCCGCATGTGGAAATCCCACCTCGACCAGATCGAGAAATTGGCCAACGCGTCGGCCGTGCCCCGCAGGAAAACCACCCGCTTCATGTCTCCCGTGAAACTCTCCCGCGTTGAACTCTTCCGCATGAGAAGCTACATGGCACTTGCCAACTCGGAAATCGCCCGCGCGCCCATCTCCTTTTGCCGCAAGCTGCGCGGCTATCTGGGAACGGTCTGATCATTCCTCTCCCTGATGCATCAGTTCAAACAGTTTGCCCGCGGAATCGCCGGCTTCATCACCTCGAACGACGCCATCTGGACCCCGTTTTCAAGAACCGTCGTCCGCGGCTCCCAGTTCCTGTGCTCCGTCCGGGACATCCACGAGGCGGACGAAATTGTCGCGCGCCATCCGCAACTCCGCGGGGCCTTCGCCCCCCGGGTCGTTCTTGCTGGTCCCTTCCAAGGGATGAAATATGGCTCCACACAAGCATTCTGCAGCGCCCTGCATCCCAAACTCCTCGGTGCCTATGAAAACGAGTTGGCCGGTTTGGTCACCACCGCCATCGGCGCGAACTACCCCACGCTGGTGGACGTCGGTGCTGCCGACGGCTACTACGCCGTGGGATTCGCGCTGAAGAGTCCCGGCATCCACGTCATCGCCTTTGAACAGGATCCCAGGGCCAGGGCCGAGTTTGCCAAGCTCGCCGCCGCCAACGGCATCTCCGCCGGCCTCGATGTCCGTGGAAAATGCGAGCCTGCGGACCTGCTCGCGATTGATGCCACTCCCGGCCTGTTGATCATCGATTGCGAGGGCCACGAGGACCCGCTTCTCACCCCCGAAGTCATCCAACATTTCAAGGACTGGGATTTCATCATCGAAACCCACGACGGATTCTCGCCCGGCATCACCGATCGCCTCGAGGAACGTTTTACCTCCACCCATGAAACCCGCCGGGTTGAGGTCATCCATGACTTGGACAAGGCCGATCATCTCGATTTCCCACTCCTGAAAGATCTTCCTCGCCGCGAGGTGAACCGCCTGCTCGCGGAAAACCGCCAGCACGCCTGCCTCCGCTGGCTCGCCTGCTTCAGCAAATCGGCCGCGAACGGCACCACCCGACCCTGACGGGTCGCCCGCGTCCCCCGCGCCAAGGAACGCCGACCAGCAGGTTTCCAGCTGTAGACCACGAGGTCTTTCCGACCATTCGTTCCCTGCTCTGAAGGCCCTGTCTCCGGTCCTCCCTGAAAAGGAATCCGGCGCCTACCTGCCCGTAGACACCCTCCCGGACAGCACACCTCACGCAGGCGCGTATTCGTTTTCAGCTCATGCCGCTCCAGAATACATTCATCGTTTCAGTGCCGCGAAGCGGCAGCACCCTGCTCACCAATCTCCTCGACGCCTACGAGGACGTCGTTTGCCCGCCCGAATCCTTCTTCCCCGCCGTGCTGGAAATGCTGGATCCCGCGGACCTTTCCGAAAAACGGAAAATCGCCGCGCTTTTCGTCGTCAGTTGTTCGGACGGATCCCCCCTCACCGTCCAAGAGGCCGAGGCCTGCATCCTACCCGACAAGGGCCGGACTCTCGACGCGTTGGCCCTTGCCATCGCCGCGAAAATGGGACGTTCCCCCTCGGCCATCACCGCGGTCGTCTGGAAATACACCCGCATGGTCGGCTGCTGGAGATTTCCAGTCGCCCACGGCGGGCGTTTCATCATCCTCCACCGGAACCTCCTCAACGTCTACGAGTCCCAATTCCGCGTCCCCTTCGGCGAAAAGAACAAAAATCCGGTCCGCTTCGCCCTCTTTTCCTCCAGCTATGCCGTCGCCTTCGCGGAATACCCGGCGGACCAGACCTTGGAACTCGAATACCCCGAAATTCCCGCCCGGATGCCCGAACTGGTCGCATGGATCGGCTCCGCGGGCCGAAAACGCGAGGCCTCCGCTGGCACGCTGGACGAAATCGCTGGCAAGAACCCTTGGCACGCGAATATCAACAAGCCCTTTGAAAACAAGGACCCGGAAAAATTGAAAAATCTCGCCGGTTGGCAAACCGCTGGCTTCTATTTCGGCCAAATCATTTTCGGTACCCTTGGTTTCCTGACCCGCAAGGCCAGGCGCATCGCCGATATCCGCCAGA
The DNA here is from genome assembly GCA_964247045.1 of uncultured Verrucomicrobiales bacterium. Classification (GTDB taxonomy): domain Bacteria; phylum Verrucomicrobiota; class Verrucomicrobiia; order Verrucomicrobiales; family Akkermansiaceae; genus Luteolibacter. Next base: position 8,599 of record CAXTTX010000128.1, read on the forward strand.
TGGAGTCCTTGCGGCAGCAAGCCGCCGATCTCTTGAACAACTCATGACTTTTCCCTTATACCTCACTCCGTTTGAATGAACCGGCCTGAAGTCAGCATCGTGATGATCAATTACAACGGCCTGCCGTGGCTTGAGGAGACGCTGGAAAGCACCTTGGCCACCCGGGACATCGACTTCGAGGTCGTGGTTGCCGATGACTGCTCCACCGACGCGTCCCGCGACTTCTTAACCGCGAAGGCCGCTGCCGACCCGCGGGTCGTCCCCCACTTCCTCCGGGAAAACCTTGGCATCAGCGGTGCCCGGAATGCCGGGATTGACCTCGCCCGCGGCGAATTCATCTCGATTGTCGATTCGGACGACCGCTTCCTTCCGGACACCGTCCGGCATCAGAAGGAAGCCTTTCTCCGCCTCGCCGCCAAGGCCCCGGACCTTTCCCTTCTCATGTCCGACGCTTGGTTGATCAACGAGGCGGGCGAGCGCATCGGCCGCTACATTTCCCGGGACTGGTGGAACCGCGAGAGTGCCGAAAACCCGCCGCTCTGGACCCTCCCCAGCACCTTTTTCTTCCGCCGCGAGGGTGCCGCGAGGTTCCATCCCGGCTATCGCTCCGCCGACGCGCCGATCTTCATCAGCCGGATGCAGCGGCTTGGGCCGGTCGGTTTCTGCGGCCAGCCCCTCATCGAATACCGGCTCCGCATGTCCTCCGTGACCAACAACAAAGGCGGCTTCATGCTGCGGGAAATGGCCGCCGCCGAGGAGTCCCGCCGGCGGGGGCTTCTTGACAACCCTTTGTCGGCCGCGGATATGCAGGAACCCGCCTGGCGGGAAGTCTCCGCATGGATCCACGGCCGGAACGCGAAAAACGCAATGGCCAATGGCAAATACCTCTTCGCGGCGTGCCAACTCGCCAAGGCCGTGCTGGCCCATCCCGGCCGTACGCTGGAAAAGCTCGCCAGAGCCTTCCAAACTGTGGGAAAAAGATTCCTGTAAAACCCCACGAAGACCATGCCCGCCCAAGTCCTCACTGCCCCGGCCAAGCACCGTGATCCGATCGCGAGGAGAACCGAGTCGGAAAAACAGACTCCTTTCCTCGTACGCAGCCTTGGCTGGCTCGATGCCATGTCTCCCACCGCCGTTTGTATCGTCGGCGCGGCGATGATTTTTTGCATCTACAAGTTTGGCTACAAAACGGGTCCTCACCTCAGTTCCTCCCTCTTTTATCTCGTTCCCGTTCTCCTCGTTACCCGCGTCGCGGGTTTCAAGAGCGGAACCATTGCCGCTCTGGGAGCCACTCTCCTCTGGCTCTACAAAGACTTGAATGCCGCCCCGGGGGCCTTCGAAAAAACCTATGCTCCCTACTGGAACTCCGTGATGCGCATGGGCACTTGGATGATCATCGTCGCCTTGGTTTCCGCCATGCGCTCCATGACCGAGCATCTTGAGGAACGCGTCGTCGAGCGCACTTCCGCCCTTGAGGCCCAGATCGCGGAAAAGCGCGAGCTTGAGGAGAACATTCTCGAAATCAGCGACCGCGAGCAGGCACGCATCGGCCAGGATCTCCACGACGGACTCTGCCAGCAACTCGTCAGCGCCGCATTCTCCGCAAACATGCTCAAGGAAATTGTCGCCGAGGATTTCGCCCCGGCAGTCCGCGACACGAACCGCATCGCCGACATGATCGACGACGCGATCACCCAGGCCCGCAATCTCGCACGCGGCCTCTACCCCGTCCGTCTCGAAACCGAAGGCCTTGAAATGGCCCTCCGCGAACTTGCTCCCACGGTTGGCCGCCGGTTCGAACTCGCCTGCGTCGTCGACTGCCCCTCTCCAGTGCCGGTCGGCAAGCCGAGCGTTGCCATTCACCTCTATCGAATCGCCCAGGAAGCCGCCATCAACGCGGCGAAACATGCGAAGGCGAAACGAATCACCATCTCGCTCAGGTCCGACGGCGACCGCATCTCGCTTGGCGTCGAGGACGATGGCGTCGGATTCGGCAAGGAAGCGTCGAACCCCGCCGGCATGGGTCTCAGCATTATGGAATACCGCGCCCGCATGATCGGCGCCGACTTCAGGATCGGAGCCGGCAAGAATGGCGGAATCCGTGTGGGCTGCGAAATCCCGGAAACGCTTTATAACTCATAAAACCCATGGCCGAGACTGCTGAAAAGGTGACGAAAATCGTGATCGTGGACGACCACCCGCTCGTCCGTGAAAGACTGGCGGAACTCATCGACCGCGAGGCCGACCTCAAGGTCGTCGGCGAGGCGGACGACAGGCACGCCGCCATCGAGATCATCGACGAAACCCTGCCCCAGCTTGCCATCGTCGATCTCTCGCTGAAAAACTCCCTCGGTATCGAACTCATCAAGGACCTCCAGGTCCGCATGCCCAAGCTCCTGATCCTCGTGGTCTCCATGCAGGACGAGTTGATCCATGCCGAACGCTGCCTCCGTGCCGGCGCGCGTGGCTACATCACCAAACAGGAGGCCAGCCGCCACGTCATGCACGCCATCCGCCGGGTTCTCGCCGGCGAGATTTACCTCAGCAACACCGTCGCCACCCAGTTGCTCTCCAGATCCATGGGCAAACAGGCTGCCACTGATCTCGACCTTTGCACCTCCCTCCTTGCCGACCGCGAACTTCAGGTTTTCGAACTCGTCGGCAAGGGCCACAGCACCCGCCAGATCGCGGATTTGCTGATCCTGGACATCAAGACCATCGAAACCTACCGCGCCCGCATCAAGGAGAAGCTCGGCTTCAAGGACGGCTCCGAACTCCTCCAACGCGCCATCGCATGGGTCCATCACCGGACATCCTGACGACTTCGACCGCGCGGGCATCTCCCCCAAGGATCGAAGTCACCTGGAATCCACACAAATTTATTAAAGCATTCGGGATCTCTTGGAAGTCTTGAAGCTTTTGGATGCATCGGGTTACCGGTTGTCAGCCGCGCCCCGGTATCCTGTTGCAATCCACCTCTCCCCGGAAGGGTATTACCCTACAAAGGTTTCAGGACCCCCCCTTCTGGACTCCGTCTGAATTACATGGTTCATTCATGCCTCTCGGCATGAAACCCATTCTGTCCTTATCCCTCCTTTTGCTGATGGTTTCGTCAACCGTCGTGCAAGCCGTCCAAGGCGACGCTGATAACGACGGACTTCGCGACGAGGTGGAAACTGGAACCGGCGTCTATGTTTCGCCGGCCAATACCGGAACCAATCCCGCCAAGGCGGACACGGATGGCGACAGCGTCCCCGATGGTTTGGAAATCAACCACGGCACCAACCCCATCGATCCTGCCAGCAAACTCGCCCGTCCGAATATCATCCTGATCAACTGCGATGACCTCGGCTACGGCGACGTCGGCTGCTTCTGGCAAAACCAGAAAGCGGGCACCCAGAAATTCGCCAC
>CAXTTX010000129.1:0-3980 GCA_964247045.1 uncultured Verrucomicrobiales bacterium
CTTGGTCTTGAGCACCAGGCTCCAGCCCTTCTCCGCCAGCCCGGCGAAGACTTCCAACGACGGTTCGACCGGAATGGAACTCACAACGCCGCGAAGAATGGCCGGGAAACGGCCGAGGGCAAGTCTGGAGAGGGATGCCCCTGAGGAATCGACCTCCATCCCAATCTTTCTGAGAGGCTTGGAACTGGCGTAAAAAGCAAGCAAAGCAAACGCCCAGATGGTGGGAAAAATACGAGGTTTTCCAATTGCCTGCTGATACTTTATTAAGATAAGTTGCCGGAATGCCTGAACCTGTTTCTATTACCCTGATCGCTGCTGCTCTTGGGGGGGCGGCAGGAAGCATCACTCAGACGATTTCCCAAAACGGCAGTATTTGGTTATCGGAAAAGTTGAGAGGGCATCAGCCTGCAGTGCTTGCGGCAGCTCAAAACAATGCTCAGGCAATGGTCGACCTGCTGACGACAAAAGTCGCTGCTCTAGAAGAACGCGGAGAAATCAACGACGAGATGTTCAACAGAGCGTTTTCCGACCCATCTTTCAATCGGGTGCTACAGAAGACACTGATGGGCGCGGCGGAGACCAATAGCCAGCAAAAGCACGAGCTTCTAGCGGGCATAATTGCAGAGCGGCTCAAGGCTTCCACAGATTCAATTATCGGTGTATCAGCGGGCCTAGTCAGCGACGCGATCGGTAACTGTACAGCTCGCCAACTCAAAATTCTAGGATTTTGCTCGAACAGTCAGAATTTTTCCCCACAGATCGAAGCTCGAGGCGAAGCTTCGGCGATAGAGGGAGGATGGGTGGTGGGTCGCGAGCAAAGTATTCAAATCTTGAAGCGAACTTTTGAAAGCCGCTTTTCTCCTTATGTGGATCTCAAAATTGGAAGTGTGGATTCCGCACATCTGGAAGGACTATCATGCATTAGCGTTCTAAGATTCGGGCATAAAGACATTGCGGCTATTTTGGGACACAATTGGAAGGTCGGGGAATACAACCTAACGATCGCTGACCTCGAAAGTTTTCCAGTTGGCCAAAATTTTCTGAGGCTCTGGAATGGAGGCGCAGACACCATGTCTCCGACTTCGATAGGAATGATGATCGGGATCATGGTGGGCGATCGATTGGTCGGCGGTCAAACTTCGATGCCACAATTCACAGAAGGTTGATCAACTACCTCCGCCACTCAGGATGGCACGCACCGCTTGGGTCAATTTGAGCGAGAAGCTGTCGAGTTAGATTTCGGCCTCCCAATGCGCCAGTATCTGCTCGAGCAAATCCGCCGCCTTGGCTTCCGCAATCAGTTTTCAACTGACTTGAGGGATACCCCCCCGATCGGACTTAAATCTCATCTACAAACCGCCATCATCACCTTGAGTTTCTTCCGGCGGCCGTATCACCTTGGCAAAACACCCTCCCACCTCGTTGATCACTCCTTGTAGAGATATCCAAAAAAGTGAAATTCCCCCACCGATTAACGGCAACCTAAAATCAGAAAATGCCCCCAAGTTCTTACCTTCTTCTGTAAAGGAAAGGTATGTCAATACCATGCCGGAAGCCACACCAACCGTACTAAAAATAACTGTAAGAAAACTGGGGAGGAGCATGCATTGACGGGTATTGTAATACCGAAATGCGAGTGCAACGCAGGCCACAATGAGCCCTAGCCCACCGCCCACAACTGCTAGCTTATCGGACATCGGGATGAACTCCACTTGCTCGATATCCCAACGCTGCACCGGCGGCAGCACCGATAAGCGCGCCAACCGGTCCAAACAAGGAAGCGCCAATAACCGCGGCGCCGACCGACCCCGACAAAGACGTGGTGATCCCCCTTGAATATGCCGCGTTGCAATGAGCACAAACCAGCCGCAGGTTCTCTACACCATTCCCTCCACCTGCAGATTCCGCAAGAATGTGATCAACATAGAGAGGAACTTGCTCTCGGCCACATACAGAACAGCGGTGACCTTGTCCCTTGAGCAACTGGTCTTTGATTTCCTTGCTTATCATACCATACAGTCCGGATTTGACAGCCCGTATCGCGTGACTGTCCTTAGCTTACCTTTACCTAAAAGTGCGATACGGAAGAACAAAGGTCAAGACGCCCTATCAAAAATCCGCAATTATTTCATTTTAAATAACTTAAGAGGATCAGCTTGCATCTCCACCGGTAGTTAGCGTTGCGGTCGCTTTAGTCATCTCCCTGTCATTCACCATCGATTTCAGCCGCACTATGTGACGCGACTCTAATCCAATCTTTCTGCCCTCTCTCGATTACAATAAATTTCCAAAAAAACATTAATCTCTGAACGTCGTTAGGGCGTCGTCACCTTCAGCCTCAGGAATCTTCCGGGATTCGCGGAGGACATCGGAACCGTGTCCTGCATCGTCACTGGCGCGGACGGGCCACCACCTTCGTAGGGATGCGTGCCGCTATTCCAGATTTCCGTCCAAGCACCAAAGTTGTCCGTCGCCTCGACCCGATAGGTCACATCCGTCGCCGCCTGCATGCGGGTGAAGGTGAGGTTGAAATAGGTCGCTCCCTTTGCGCCCACGGGTAGGCCGGCGGTGGCGGAAAGCGCGGGGTTCAATCCCAGCGCGTACTTCATGAGGTTTGTGACGCCGTCCCCGCGCGGGGCGGCGAGGTTGCCACCCGTGGGATCGGCCGCGTTCGTGGTCCCGAAGTGCTGCTGCCGCCAGGCCTGCAAGGGCGTGAGGCCCGGCACAATGGTGAACAGGCCATTCGAGTTCAGCGTGATATTACCCGCTCCATCGTTTGCCCGCACCTGCCAGGTGTGGGTCACACCGGGCGCCAGCGAAACCGTCGCCTGTTCGGCGCCCTTGCCGAAGACCTGGAATTCCCACATCGAGAACCCATAGTTCAAGGCCCGCTTCACACCCTGCATCCGCACGTATTGGCCGGCGCCGGTTAGACCCGTCAGATCATCCGTGGCGCCGTTGCCGTTCGTTTCATTGTAGATCGTCGTCCAGTTCGCGTTGTCCGTGGAGACCTGCATGAGATACTGCTTCCCGTAGGCCGCTTCCCAGTTGATGAGCACGCGCTTGACCGAGTAAATCGCGCCGAGATCCACGGTAAACCACTCCGTTTCCGGATTCGCGATACCCACCCAGGCGCTGGACCACCGCGAGCCGATGATGCCGTCCACCGCCATGCCGGCGGTGCCCACCTCCGTGGAACTGCCGTAGGCCGTTTTGCCCAGCGCGAGGTTCGTTGAAGCGGAAACCGCATCGGTCGGGACGACTGTCGCCGCGGTGCTGCCGTCCACCAGCAACTGATAGGAGGAAATTCCCGTTCCGGAATCCGAACTCTGCTCCCATGAGAAGGTGAGGTTGGACGGATCGTTGATCGTCACCCCGTTCGCCGGGAACAGCGAGAGGAACGCCGCCGGTGCCGTCGTGTCGTTGATGGTGAAGCTCGCGCTGGCGGACCCCGTGACTCCGCCTGCCCAGTTCGTCGCCTTCACCTGCCAGTTGTGCGTGCCATTGCCCAGCGTGAAGCCGGTGAGTGTGTAGCTCGTCCCTTTCTTCAAGGTCGCCACCAGGCTGCCATTGATATAAACCTCATACTTCTGGATGCCCGTCTCGGCATCGGCACTCGCCTCCCACGTGAACGCGGGCAGCGCGCCCGTGATGTTCTCACCGTTGGATGGTGTCAGCACGTTAAAAGCCTGCGGCGGTGTCGCATCCACCAGGCCGAAGCCCTGGATGCCCGAGCCATATTGATAGAGCGGGTCGCCATAGATCGGCTCGACGTGCTCCCCCCCCGCGATCTTCGCGCGGATGGTGGCCAATTCGGCGGGCGTTGCACCCATGTCATAAGGCAGGTCCCACTTGTCCGCCTGATCAAGGTAATGCCCGGCGTCGTCGATGCCGATCTGCGCTGTCGAGCGCGGCAGCTGCCACGGTGTCTTCCCGCCCGGTGAATGATCGCCGTACAAGGTTTCCGCGATGGCAACCCC
>CAXTTX010000129.1:3990-12002 GCA_964247045.1 uncultured Verrucomicrobiales bacterium
CCCGCCCATGTCACCCGGACGATAGACCACCATCAGCGCGTCCGCCTGCGCGGCAACGTTCGTAAGCACATAGGGCCTTGGCAAGATGCATACCACGATGACCGGGATGCCCTGCGCCTTGTATTGCTGGATCAGCGAGTATTGCGGCGCGTCGTCCATGTCATGCTGGGGACCGACCGGATCATCCGGCAGGTAAGGGCTGTCCTTGTTCCAATCCGTGCCGTGCGTGAAATAACTCTCGCCCACCACCACGATGGCCGCGGACGGCGTTACCCCGGACGGCACCGGCGTGCCGCCCCGCGCGCGTGGCCCGTAAACCGTCACCCCTTCCTGCGCGGCGCGTGCGACGATGGCCCGATAGATCGTCTTCATGCCGAACTCCGTCTCGTGGAAATCACTCCGCCACGTCACCATGCAGGACGGATCATCCGCGCGCGGTCCATCCACCACAATCGAACTGCCCGTCGGCACACGCAACGGCAGCGGTCCGGTGTTCTTCAGCAAGGTCAGCGATTTCACCGCCGCGTTCTTCACCTTCGCCAGCTTCTCCGCCGTCTGCCATTGGGCAGACCCCGCCGTGTTCGCGCCGTAGGGATCTTCGAAAATGCCCATGCGGAATTTCAAATCCAACACCCGTGTCACCGCGTCATTGATCCGGGAAAGTGGCACCTCGTTCTCGAAGTTATTCATCGCCGCCGGGTCCGCGCCGCCCATGATGTCGGCCCCATTGATGCACGCCCGCGCCCACGAGCCGGAGGGCAGCCAGTCCGTGCAGATCGCTCCCTGGTAGCCCATGTTGTTCCGCAGGAAACTGAGAATGCCCGGGTCATCGCTCGCGCCCAGGCCCGCGGTTCCCAGCAGCCAGCTTCCACCGTAACCGGGCATGATCGAGCTTGTGCCGGCCTCCAGCGCCGCATGCCATGGCCGCATGTGATACCAGATCGTCGTGCCGTCGTACACCACGCCGGTTTCACCACCGGCCCCTTGGCTGGCCCAATGCTTCGTTGTGATCATCATCGAGTTGGGACTCACCTCGGGGCCGCCTTGCAGGCCCACCACCATCGCCCGCACCATGGCCGCCGCGAGATCGGCATCCTCGCCGCAACCTTCCTGGATACGCGGGTAAAGCACCTTCGTCCCCACTTCTGATAGAGGCGAGAGGGTGCCGCGATGGCCCACCGCCAGGGATTCCCGGCGCTGCACGTCCGCGACTTCATACGCGACCTGCATGTCCCGCGTCGCCGCGAGACCCGGTTGCGTAGGGAACACCGTCTTGTAGCCGTGGATCGTATCGCCCATGGAAATCATCGGGATCCCCATCGTCGTCTGGTTCGCCAGTTTCTGAAAGTTCAGCAGGTCGCTCAGTCCAAAGGGCCCGAAACCGAAACCGGCCTCGGGATACACCTGCGTGTTGAAGAAGAGCTGCATCGCCTTCTGATGGAGCGACATCCTCGCCAACAAATCCGCCGTGCGCGCGGCAGGTGGATTGTGCCAATCCTCGAAGGGTTCGATGGTGCCGTTCTTGTTCAGGTCCCGGCAGCCGCCGATGATCGCCACGCCGTCATTCACCGCCGTCAGCACCGGCTTGTAGAGGCTGAAGGTGCCCACATCCGACCGGCCCAGCGTCGTCGTCCCGCTTTTCGCCACGACATACCACTTGTAGGTCCAGCGGTCCGCCAGATCCTGCGGCACGGTGAAATTTGTCACCGCGCCGACCGATCCCACCAGGGTGTAGCGGTCTAACAAACCTCCCGCCGCAGCCCAGTCATAGTCCGTCCGGCTGATATTCAGATAGACATCATAACCCGTCGCCCCGGCAAAGGCCTGCCACGACAGCACCGGCCGCCGCGTGCCCGTCACCATCGCCGATGCCACCGGAGTCACCAGATCGAAGTCGCCGTCCACCGCCGGAGGAGCCGGTTTCACATAGGGGTCCGCGATCCAGTTCGCGGGCGGATGGTTGTTCCCACCGCCACCACCCGTGTTCTGCACCACCACGTTCCACACGGCGTCGTTCATCGCCAGTGTGGTCACCGCGGTTCCCGTCTGCGGCACCGCGTTGTAGTCCACCGTGCTCAGCACGATGTCCGTGTTCGGGTTCGAGCCGCTGAACTGGTTCTTGGAAATCGTGACGTTCGTGTTCGGTGGGAAAGTGATCTGATAGGTCACCGGCACCGTCGGGTTTCTTACCGATGGGGTCGTATTCCCCTCCTCCGGCACCGGCGTGACGGAGATCGGCGCGGGCGAAACGTTCACCTTCGCATAGGCCAGCCCCTGCACCGGGAAAGTCAGCTTGATCGTCTGGTTCGCCGTCTGGAACGGCGGTCCATCGATCGGCGGGTCCGTGTAAACCTCGAACTCGTAAAGCGAGTAGCCATACACCGAACCGCGCGTGTTGCCTAACATCCTCACGTAGCGGCCCGTGCCGGTCACCGCGAGATCATCCACGCCGCCATTGCCATTCGTCACGGTCAAGGCGTCCGTCCAATCCGTGGTGTTTTCGGAAAGCTGGATCTTGTAACCGGAGCCATACGCCGCCTCCCACCGCAGCACCACCCGGCCGATCGTTTTCGTCTCGCCGAGGTCCACGTAAATCCATTCGTCGTCGTGCCAGTTGCTCCCCCAGCGAGTGGCGAGATCTCCATCGGTTGCCTTTGGAAGCGTGAGAACGCCGCCTGTCTGCGTGGAAGAAGCGACGCAGGTTTTGCCAAGCGCGAGGTTCGTCTGAGCCTGGGAACTGGCGATCAGGGCCAAGGCGCCGAGGAGGGTCAATGCACCTTTTGCAATTTTATGCAACATTCTCATGGTGGGTGGATTATCTTGCCGAGCCCCGGCCCGCAAGAAGTTAGTTCGTGAGACAAGTTTTGAACGGGGAGGAAGGGCCCCGCGGGCGCGTTTCGTCCCGGGAATTATATCAAGGCACGAACCGTGTTTCCACCGGGAATGATTACTCCCGAAGGAATTTCGCGGGGAGGAGCGCTTCATCCATACACCGATTTCTCACGGCACCACCTTCACCCGATAAAACCGTTTCCCATCCCCCGCCCCGCCGGTGTGCGAGAAATTCGTCGTCGGCCCAACTGCCGTCACCGGGTCACCCACCGGCGTCCACGATCCCGCCAGCAGCGTGAGGCTGGTCTCAAGCTGATAGGTCTTCCCGCTCACCGTGCTGGCCGTGAAGTTCACATTGCCACTGGCCACGCTCGTCGCGGTCACCCGCATCACGGAACTGTTGGAAAGCGGATTCGTCCCCGCCGTGAACTCCGCGCCGTTCGATTGCCCGTCGGCATCGTTGTCGACCACCGGGTCCAGGACCAGCACCGCAGCGGAAGCCGTGCCATAGGGACCCGCCACACCCGCCGCGCTGATCTGTTGTACCCGCGCATGCAGCGTCGTGCCGTAGGCAACACTCACGCTCTTGCTCGTGCCGATCACGTTGCCGTCGAAAACATCATTGCCGCCCGGCGTCGTGCCGATCTGCACGTGGTAGCCGGAAATCCCACCCTCCAGGTCCGTCACCGGCGTCCAGCCGAATGTCACCGTGCTCCCCAACACCGTGCCGAAGGCCATCAAATCCGGCGAGGGCGTCGAGGCCGCGGGAGGAGCCGTCACGTCATACAGCTTCAGGTATTGCGCCTCATAGGGAGCCGTCGCCCAATCGCCGTCCGCCAGTGGCACGCGGTTCAGCGCCACATACATCCCTTGCGAAAGCAGATCGCTGCCGGAGATGCCGCCGGGAATCAGCCAGGTGTCCCGCCGCGTGGGATTCACCCCGAGATAGGCCGCGATGTTCTTCAGGTTGTATTGCCGGCCCGGCTTGATACCGAAGTCGTTCACCGAATTCGCATCCGTGTCGATGTTCACGTTGAACTTGTTCGTCCCCACCGTGAGCGGGCTCGCGTTGCGGTCCAGATTCACGAAGCCGAACACCACGTCAGAGCTGTTGGGCGAGCCGTTTTTCGACGCGAACTTCGCCACCGAAAAGATCTGCCCGTGCGGGGAACCGTCGTTGAGGTTGATGAAATAGCGGTTGGAACTCCGCAGCGCCGTCGAGAACTTCCGCGCCTGGCCAATGCCTTCATACACCTTCGCCAGCTGTGAAAGCCCGTAATTGTAGCTCGGGTCCCCCGGTGTGGTCTTCAGCCACAGCGGCATCAGCGAGTTGTATTTTTTGAAATGCGGGATCGGCTTGCCGAAGTTCGTCTCATAACGGTCATACCCGAAGGGCGTGATGCCGACTTGCGTGTCACCCGGTGGCACCACCGCGCCACTCAGGCCCAGCTCCTGTCCGGGAAACACCAGCGGCACGCCGTCGATGCTGCCGTTCGCCGCGTAGCGGATCAACGCATGCCAGGGGTCCTGATAGTGATCCTCATCGTGCGAGCTGGAATTCAGCAGCACCAGCGCCTGCCCGTAGGCATTGCGGCGGTTCTCGTAGATGTTCCGGTAGTCGGTCGTGTTCTGCGCCGCGTGCAGCGGGAAGACGATGTTCTCATTGAGAATGTCAAAGTGGCGGCCGGAGCGATAGGTCACCGCGCCGCCGTCCAGGCTCTCCGCCATGAAGGTGAAGTTCCACTTCCGGGTCCGGGTCTTGTTGATGATGTACTCCCAGCACTGCGGCGGCAGCCCTTGGCCAAAGTCCGCGCGCAGCGAGTCGATCCCCGCGTTCGAGTTCAGCGAAGCCCCGGTGGGATTCGCCGGGTAGCCCGTCTGCGTCAGCCAGTAGAGCGTGTATTCCGCGAAGTAGCGCCACACCTTCTGCGTGATCGCGTCGAAGTGGCCGTTGCCATCGCCCGAGTTGGAATCATTGCCGATGGAATAGTCGAACCAATCGGCCTCGTTCGTGTGATCCCCGGAGGTGCCGGAAACCAGCGCGGCATAGCGACCATAATAAACCTCATAGGTATCGGCGAACTTGAACTCCGTCCGGTCCGGCGCGATGGCGATGCTGCCCGCGTTGAAAGCCCGCTTGTCATACTCATTTACCCGCGCGAAGAACCGCGCCTCCGTGTTGCGGATCTCCGTGTTGGCATTCGTCCCGCCGTTGCCCCAGAGGGTCTGTCCCAGTGCCGCGAGTTCCGAGTCATAGCTGGTGTGGTTGAAGGGCGCGTCCAGCATGACGTCCACGCCCTGCGCGTCGGCCGTACTGGTGAAGCCCTGGAACTCCGTCATCGCCTGCGCGCGACCGGCCGGGGTGTCGTTCGTCGCGGGAGTGCCACCCGGCGTGAAACTTTTCGCCATCAGCGGCATCACTTCGAAAAAGTTCTTCACCGCATACGGGCTGCCCACCTCGAAGGGCTGGCTGGTGGCCGGATCAATCTGCCGGCCGTCGATGCCGTTCGGATGGATCGGCTGGAACCACAGCGTGTTCGCGCCGAGTGATTTCACATAATCCAGGCTGAACCGCGGCGCATGCCCGGCACCCAGGCCTCCCGCGAGATCCGCGAAGGTCCCGCGCTGCGAGGCCAGGGTGCCCTCCGCGATGATCGTCAGCGGATTCACCTCATAGAGGATGATGTCGCGGGCCTTCTTCGGGGAAACCACCACGCAGTGGTCGCGCTTGTTGTGGCCGCTTTCGACGTCGTCGTTATAATAATGCCACGTCCCGGCGGGTTCACCATTGAAGCGATAGCGGGCCGTGAGCCGGTAGGCACCGGTCTTGCTCGCGTTCCACGTCACCTGATAGCCGCCGCTGACACCCGTCATCGGGTAGATCTTGAAATAATTCGCGTCGTTTCCCGCGAGGATCAGGTTGCCGTTCGGTGGCTTGATTCCGTCCTCGATGCCGTCGCCATCCGCGTCGAGCTGCGCGCGGTCCCTACGGTTCAGGTTGGTGAAGATCTCACAGGTCTCGATGTTCATCGCCTGCGGATCGAAGAAGATCGCGACAGGAATGGAATCCCCCGCTACTTCGTCCACATAGAGATGGGTGGTCGTGTAGTTACCCTCCACTTCCGTGGCGGGTGCTCTCGTTGCGGAGTTCGCGCTGATTTTGAGGCTGGCCGCATCCACAGGCATGGGTAGCGCGACGAGTGCGAGGAAAAGGAGACGGGTTTTCATGGGAAAATTCTTCATGACGCGCAGCGTCCTTGGACTGCGGCAGCCCTGCTGCCGCTTTTTGCAAGCAGCCCTGCTGCGGTTTGGCAGGGAGAGCCTTCTTTCAAATCCAACGCCATCCGGCCTGAACCGGCCGGCAGGCCAGCCTCGTCAAAGCGGCAGCAGGCTGCCGCAGTCCAAGGCGCTCCGCGCTGCCATATCATCGGTCCACTCATGGCTCAAGGCGAGGGCGAGACGCTCATCCGGTAGAAGCGCTTCGTGTTGCCGTCGGTGTCGTTGAGTTGAATCGTGCCGTTGGAGGTGGCTCCCGAGGTATTCACCGGCGCACCGACATTCCCCCAGCCGCCCGCCGCCAGCGTCGTGGTCGCCTGCCATTGATAGAGGCGGTTGGGAATCGTGTTGAACCCGAGTGTCCACGCGTTCGCGATCGACACGTGCTTCGCCAGGCTCACCCGCGGCAACGTTTCCGCATCGAGCGCCGCCGGATTCATCCCGAAGAGGTATTCCGTGATGTTGTCCACCCCATCCAGGTCGAAGTCGCCCAGCCTGCCGTGGCGGCCCGTCGCGTTGTTCGCCTCGATGCCGTAATAGAGCTCCCACCAGTTTGGCAGGCCGTCACTATCCGCGTCGATGTTGTCATCCACCCGCATCTTCACCACCTCGCTGTCGCCCAGCGTCAGCGAACCGCGGTGATGCTCCACGCGCACGGTGTGGAGGAAGTCCGGCTGGCCATTGTACAGATTCGGGAAGGTGAACCACACCGCGTGCTCGGTCGCGTTCGTGTCGCGGACCAGGGTGTAGCCGGAGCGCGGCTGGAACACCGGGTTGTCCGGCTGCCCGCTCACCGTGCTGCTGATGTAGATCGAGAACTCGTTGAGGAAATCCGCGTCGCTCATGCCGTTCGGGATCAGCTCCTTCTTGAAGAACACCTTCATCACATAGTTCTTGTCCACCAGCTCACCCGCCACGGACGGATAGCCGATGTTGAAATTGATCGAGCTGCCCGTGTTCACATGGCGGGTGATCGTCGTGTAGTGGCCCGCCGCGTCGGACAAGTTCATGTCCGCGGAGGAAGATGCCTCTTTCAGCCGCACCGCGATGTTCGCGATGCCACTCGAGGGAATGCTTTCATAGTTGAAACGCCATTCCTTCTTGTAGGCCGTCGTGCCCAGGTTGCTCGGCACGGTCACCGCGGCGGCGAGCTTCCAGTTGCCGGTGCCATTGCCCGTGGCCGGGTTGTCGTTGCCGGAGTCCAGGTCATCGATGGAATACCACACCTCCGTCACCGAAGGATCGGTCAACACCACGGAGCCGTAACTGGACCCACCGAGCTGGTCGTTCTCCTGCGGATAGGCCACCACGCCCGTCGGAGACAGCGCGTCATAATAAAACACCTGGGTGTTCGTCTTGAAGATCGACGAGCCATCGTTTCGGCCGACAAACGCGCGGGTCCGAACCACGTGGAAACCCTCATCCAGCCCGGTCGCGATCTCCGAGTAATCGTTGTGTACCCGGTAGGGCGCGGTCGCCGCGTTGAAGCCGGTGATTTGGAAAACCGTTTCCATCCGCTCCCCGAGATCGAGGTTGCCGTTGCTGAAGGGGAATACCGGCGAGGAAGCGTTCGTGCGGCGGACACCAACCTTGTAACGCAGCACCGTGCCATTCGCCATCGCGGGGAGCGTGCCCTTCCACCAGTCCGGCACGGCCGTGCCGTCGTTCGCACCATTGAACGAGAAAGCCGCCTCCACCACCTGTGTGGATCCCTTGCCCACGCCGTTGCTGCCTTCCGGGAAAGTCGTGCCGTCCGTGGTATAATAGATCCACACCTTATCCGCCTGGAATTGATAGCCGACTTTCACGAACAGGTCCACCGCCTGGCTGCCCGCGGATTGCGGCGCGGGATTCATCTGCGGCACCGGAGTCGTCGGGTTCGCGTTAGTCACCGCCGGGTCGTG
>CAXTTX010000130.1:0-11995 GCA_964247045.1 uncultured Verrucomicrobiales bacterium
TCTCCGAACACCCGTTAAGGATGTGTCCGGTCTGTACAGACACTCCTGTCCCCCATCATGGTGCGGGTCTTGATTCGACACGTGTCGCACG
Source organism: uncultured Verrucomicrobiales bacterium (assembly GCA_964247045.1). Lineage (GTDB taxonomy): Bacteria > Verrucomicrobiota > Verrucomicrobiia > Verrucomicrobiales > Akkermansiaceae > Luteolibacter. Next base: position 92 of record CAXTTX010000130.1, read on the forward strand.
ACGTAGCCACAGGCTCTTCAAGGGAGGGACCGATCTCCGAGCGGTCGGGTTGGGGCAGTTCGTGCAGCATGAAGAGACCAAGGTTTTGAAACGCGTTGCTTTGAAATTCCTTCGGCCGCACCTTCACCAGTCTCAGCCCGGTCTGCCTGCCCCCACCGGACCGCTCGGAGAGCGGTCCCTGCCTTGGAAGACCCCTTCACACGAATTTCACCCTCGCGAAATTCCCGTGAAGCCACGCCGCAGGCTCGCTTTCACCATCCATCCCGGCGTATCACGCCCTCATGGAATTTCCCGACAAGTGGAATCACCACCGGCTTTTACACCGGCACGGCCGGGGATTGTGCTTGAGCCAATGTTAGGAAGTCCCAGTATCCCCATATGCCGGGCGAAGATGTTCCGGGCTGACGACTGCAACCGAATCACCCTGCCATGAGTGTCGAGACTGCCGATATCACCGCCGTGTCCCGCATTTCGGGAGCAATCACCGCCGAATTGTCCAAGGCGATTGTCGGACAGCATGAGATCGTCAATGGTCTCGCGGCTTCTCTGTTCGCCAATGGCCACTGTTTGCTCATCGGTGTTCCCGGCCTGGCGAAAACCCTGCTCGTCCACTCCATCGCGCGGGTGCTGGGCATCGATTTCAAGCGCATCCAGTTCACACCGGACCTAATGCCGACCGACATCCTCGGTTCCGAGATGATCCACGAGTACCAGGGCCACATGGAGTTCCGCTTCCGGCCGGGTCCGGTTTTCACGAACCTCCTGCTGGCGGATGAAATCAACCGCACCCCGCCGAAAACCCAGTCCGCCCTCCTGGAAGCCATGCAGGAGCGCCGCGTGACCATCGCCGGGGAAAACCGTGTCCTGCCGGACCCCTTCCTCGTCGTCGCCACCCAGAACCCCATTGAGCACGAGGGCACCTATCCCTTGCCGGAAGCCCAGCTCGACCGCTTCATGTTCTCGCTGGATCTCGACTATCCGGAGCGCTCCGACGAAATCGAAATCGTCCGCCGCACCACCATCGGCGAGGCTGCGGAACTCGCGCCCGTGGTTTCCGCGCACGACATCCTCGCCATCCAGAAGCTCGTCCGCGCGATGCCCGTCGCTAACCACGTGCTCGCCTATGCGGTCGATCTCACCGGTGCCACCCGCCCCAAGCAGAGCGACGCGAAAAAGACCGCCGCCTCCTACATTGAGTGGGGCGCCGGTCCGCGGGCCTCCCAGTATCTCATCCTCGGTGCCAAGGCCCTCGCGCTGATGGATGGCCGCGCTGCTCCCGAAACCGCCGACGTCCGGCGCGTCGCCCCCTGGGTGCTCGCCCACCGCATCGTCCCGAACTACCGCGCCACCGGTGAAGGACTCAAGGCCAAGGATCTCGTCGCCGCCCTCGTCAAAGAGGTCGCCGAGCCGATGTACTAGAAATTACCCGAGTTATGGCCGCGAACCCTCCCGATCCAGCCGGCTCGCCCCTCAGCCGGGCAAGGGCGGAGGCCCGTGAAAACGCGCGGATCGTCCAGCCTCCGCCCTTGCCCGTGCAACGGTCCTATCACGGACCCACCCCGCCGCCGCTTCCCACGCGTACCTTCGCCACCATCAAGGACTCGGTCGTGGAGAGCCAGGAAAAGCTCCGCAACGCCCGCGCGAAGGGCTTGCTGGATGAGGCGGAACTCACGCGCTTCAAGAACCTCGTCGTCTTCGCCAGGACCGCCGTGGAAAGCCGTTTCCAGGGCCGCCACAAATCACCCGATCTGGGCGGTGGCGGCGAGTTCTCCGAATACATGACCTACGAACCCGGCCGCCCGGTGCAAGCCATCGACTGGCATGTCTTCGCCCGCAGCCGCAAGCTCGTCATCCGCCGCTACCGGCAGGAGACGGACATGGACGTGCATCTCCTCGTGGATGCTTCCGGTTCCATGGCCTATGGCGGAAAGGAGCGCGAGGACAAGGCCCTGCGTGCCGCCCGCATCACCGCCGCGCTCGCCTACCTGATGATGAAGCAGGGCGACAAGGCATCCCTCACCCTCTTTGCGGACCGCGTGCTGGAGCATCTTCCTTCCGGCGGCACGCGGCGTCATCTGCTGGCGATGCTGCGCTCTCTCGTGAAGCCCGCCTACGGCGCTTCCGGCAAGACTGATCTCCCCGCCTCGATCCTCGAATGCGGCCGGCTGCTCAAGCGCCGCGGACGCCTCGTCATTCTATCCGATTTCCTCGGCCACGATCCCGAACCGGTCTTCGACGCGCTGGGCCAGTTCATCCACCGCGGTTTCGAGATCCTGCTGATGCAGTTGAACGACCCGGACGAAATGTCGCTGCCGGACGCGCCGCTCGCCCGTTTCGTGGACATGGAGACCGGCGAATCGGTGGAGGTCGAGCCCTCCGAAATCCGCGCCGAATACGAGGCCCGCATGATCGCCCGCACGGAGGCATTCGCATCGGCCGGAGCCAAACACCGGATCGACTTCACCGCCCTGAACAACGCGAGTCCTTACCGTGAGGCAATCGATTCCTACCTGGGATTCCGCCGTGCCAAGGCCTGATTGATCTCCCGCCGCCATGCACTTCACCCATGCCTCCCTGCTCTGGCCCTTGTTGCCGCTGGTGGGCATTCCCTTGATCATCCACTGGCTGAGTCGCCGCTACCCGAAGAAATTCGCGTTCTCCTCCATTGAGGAAATCCGCCGCACCATGGCCGGGCGTTCGCGCGTCTTCCGCTGGCGGCATTGGCTCATGTTGCTGTTGCGGACCCTCGCGCTGGCGGCACTTGTGCTCGCTTTCCTGAAGCCGGTGATCGCCCGCAAGGGCGTGGCGGGAAAGACCGGCCGCCACGTCGTGCTTCTGGTCGATCATTCGCTGAGCATGACCTGTGCCGAGAGCGGCACCACCGCCCGCGCACGTGCGAGGCTGGAAGTGGAGCGGCTCTTGAAGTCCCTTGATGCGGACGATCGCTTCAACCTCATTCGGGTGGACCAGGCACCGGTGGCGGCCTTCACCACCTTTTCGACGAACCAGGCCGCGGCCTTGAAATTCCTCGACGAGCTCCCGTCGCCGGTGGGCCGTGCCGATTTCCGCGCCGCCAACCAACTCGTGTCGGAACTGATGAAGGACGCGAAGGAGACTCCCGACGTGTATTGCTTTTCGGACTTCCAGCGCCGCGACTGGGCGGATGTGAATTTTGACAATCTCCCCACCGGCTCCCGCTTGTTCTTCGTCAGCGCGACGGACAACCCGCAACGGCCGAACCGCTCCATCGCCGCCTTGGAACTCGGCCAAGGCGCGGTGATTGCGGGTGGCGACGTGGAGGTGAACGCCCGGGTTGCCAACCATTCGCCATCGCCCTGGAGTGGCAAGCTCGAGGCAGGCTTCGGCCCCGCCCACATGCGCGAGCGCGAGGTGGCACTCGCTCCTTGGTCGGAAAGTGATTTTACCCTCGTCGTTCCCGTGCCGGAAGGCGGCCTGTTGCAACTCACCGCCATCCTGCCCCGGGATGATCTGCCTGCCGATGACCGCCGCCACCTCGCCGTCCAAGTGAAGGAACGCGAGGAAGTCGTCTTCCTGACGGGCGATGATGCGGCGGGAGGTGCTCCCTCGCCCCTTTTGTTCCTGGCCACCGCCGTCGATCCCTTCGGCGGCGAACGCGGGGCCTATCGTCCGAAGCATCTCGGGCTGCCCGCCTTGAATCCCGCTGCCCTCGCCGCCTCGACCCGGCTCATCGCGTCGCGGCTTCCGCTGCTGGGTGACTCCCATGCCGCGACCCTGGCGACCTTCCTGAAAAGCGGTGGTGGCGTCATCCTCTTCCTTGATGGCGAAACGGACGCCGCGAACTTGGAAAAAATTTCCGCACATACCGGAGAAACCTTGCCTATCGGCCTCACCGAGAAGCTCGCCGGCGGAAACGTGCCCGGCGGCGCCATGCGCGTCGCCAGCGGCGATTTCCGCTCGCGCTTCCTCCGCCTGTTCGAAGGAGTCCGGCGCCAGAACCTCGCGGAACTGGAATTCTACGATCTCTATCACGCGTCGCCCACCGGCAGCGGCAAGATCCTGCTCACCTACGCGGATGGCACGCCCGCGCTCACCGAAAGCACCGTGGGACTGGGCACCCTCCTGATCTGCAACTTCTCCGTTGCGGAAGTCTCCAGCAATCTCGCCCGGCAGCGCCTGTTCCCCGCGTGGATCCACGAGATGCTCCTCCGCATGAGCAATTCCGGAACTGCCGCGCTCGAGCCCTTCCTCTGCGGCGATTCGGTTTCCGGCGAAACCTGGGCGGCGGAGGCCTCGGGCCGCGAGTTGCGCGGGCCGGACAATGCCGCTGTCCGCACCCGCTCTGATGTCGTCGGGGAGCGCCTGCGCGTCGGATTCACCGCGGGTGGTCCCGGTTTCTATCACCTGCCCGGCGGCGGCAACCGCGACCTCCTGCTTTTCGCCGTGAATCCCGATTCCGACCAATCCGACCTGCGCTCGATGGATCCCGCCGTCCTGCCGGATCGCGCCGGGACATCCCAACCGGAGGCCTCCTTCGTCGGCACCACTACCGACTACCAACTCCTCCTGCGCGGCCGCCCGGTGTTCCACTGGTTCCTGCTCGCCGCGCTGGGCTTCCTTCTCCTCGAGGGCGTGCTTTTCAAATCCGTACCCCGAACCGCCTGACCTCGTGATATTCGATCCCGTCATCCCGGTCCCCTGGATCTTCAGCATCGCGGTGCTGATGTCTGGTCTTGCGGTGTTCTATCAGCTTCGCTCCTCGCGGCGTCTTTCCGCGGGCCGCCGGGCTTTCCTGCTGCTCGCTCGCGTTTTGGGAATCATCGCCATCGTCTTGTTGCTCCTTCAACCCTCCCGCGAGGAAAAGGTCACCGTCCCTCCGCGTGAGAAATCCGTGGTCTTCGCCATCGATACCTCCGCGAGCATGGCACAGCCGCACTCGAACGGTTCCACCCGTCTCGACGCCGTCCGCGCGGATCTGGAGAAAGCGGGTGCCCTGGTGCAATTCGACATGACCCGCCAGGTGATCACTTTCGCGGAAACCGCGAAACTTTCCTCACCGGACGACTTGCACCTCGCTGTCGCCGATGGTCCCTCCACGCGCATCGATACCTCCGTCACCTCGCTCTTGCGCATGGTGGGGGGGCAGCCTCAGCCCGCCGCGCTCTTCATCCTCTCGGATGGCCACGATTTCGACCTCGTCCCGCCGGGCGAAACCGCGCGCCGCACCCGTGCCCGTGACCTGCCGATCTTCACCATTCCCTACGGCACCTCCGACACCGCACGGGACATCTCGGTGCGCATCGCCAACTATCATCCCCACACCTTCCTCCGCCAGACCACCCGCCTGGAGGCATTTGTCCGCGCGGTCGGCTGTCCTGAAGGTGGATCTCCTTTGCGACGGGGCTGTCGTGCAAAGCCTCTCCTTGGACACCGCCACCCAGCCCTTCCAAACCATCGGTTTCAACGTCGCCCACGAGAAGGCCGGCCAATACGAATATGCCTTCCGCATCACTCCCGTTTCCAACGAACGCGAACTCTCCAACAACACCGCCAAGACCTATCTCAACGTGATCTCCGAGCGGATCCGCGTGCTGGAGATCGAGGGCACGCCCTTCTGGGACAGCACCTTCCTCCGCCGCTCCTTCGCGCGGAATGACAAGTTCGACATCGACTCGCTCGTCGCCTTCACCGGCAACCGCGTGCGGCCGATCCGTTCGAACCCGGAACGCAAACTCGATGAGCTGAAGGCACCCGCCACCGTGAACGACCTCATGCCTTACAACATGGTCGTCCTCGGCCGCAATGTGGAGCGCGTGATCGGCAGCGATGGAATCGCGGCGCTGGACTCCTGGGTGAAAGACCAGGGCGGCGTGGTGCTTTTCTCGCGCGGCCAGGCGTGGCCGGATGAAGTGAAGGTCGGCGCCGAGCTTGAGCCCATCCACTGGAACACGGGTTCCGCGCGCGGCGCGCGCATGGAGGTGACTCCGCAGGCCGGTTCCGTGCCCGCCTTCCGCCTGCTGCGCGAGGTCGCCGCCGCGGATGAATTTCCGGAGGTCATCGCCTTCCCCGCCAGCGGTCCGCCGAAGACTTTGGCAGCCACTTTTTCCGTCGCGGGGAACCAGGCTCCCGCGGTGGTCTATCGCCGCTATGGCGGTGGCCAGACCCTCTCGCTCGGTGTGGGCAACCTCTGGCGCTGGGTCTTCAACCCGAAGGCCGATTACGACAACAACGCCTACGACCGTTTCTGGGATCAACTCAGCCTCTGGCTGCTTGCGAACGGTGGCGTCAGTCCGGTGGAGGGCTATTCACTGCGGGCGGACACCGCGAACCTTCCGCTCGGCGAAACCATCCGCCTCCGTTTCGGAGTCCACGGTCACGATGTCCCCGCCACGGTCCCGGCGATCAGCCTGTTCAAGGATGACAACCCGGTGACCACGCTGGGCCTCACGGCGGACGAAATGACCGGATCATATCACGCGGAGTTCACGCCCCGGGAAACCGGCGAATACCGCGCGCAAGTGACCGCCCCGGACGGGAAAGTCCTCACCACCCATTTCATCACCTTCCGCGAGGATATGGAATCCACGGAAACCGCGATGGACCGCACCTATCTCGAGGAACTCGCGAAAGCCTCGGGCGGCCGCATGATCGATCCCTCGGAAATCGCCGGCATCATGGACGACCACCTGCGGGAATCCTCCGGCCAAGAGCCATTGACACGGCGGATTCCCCTGTGGGACCAGGCATGGATTTTATTGCTTATTTGTTTTCTGCTCGGATCGGAGTGGTATGCTCGGAGGCGTTGGGGATTGACCTAGAAACGGAAGATGAAATCGGACGATACATCCCGGCAACCGGTTCTCGACGTTTTGCGGCGCGCCGGAGCTGTGCATTCCCGGCAACGCGCGCTGCTGCTCGCGTGGCGTTGCGCCTTCTGGATCGTTCTCGCGGTTCCGCTGCTGATGCTGGCGGACGTGTTGTTCCATTTTTCCGGAAGTCTCCGCCTCGCCGGGGGAATCGGCCTCGTGGCCGCGGCGATTGCCGTGATCGCCACCGCGCTGTGCATCGCCTGTTTCGTCCGGCCGCCCCTGTTGCGCGTCGCCCGCCTGTTGGAATCCCGCAATCCGGAACTGGGCTCGAAGCTCGTGAATATCCTCCAGCTTGATGCCGAGGCGAACCGCGATGACTCAGCGCCACTCACGCGCCAGCTCGCTCAAAAGGCAGTGGATGATGCGGGCAAGGCACTGGATCTTCCCGCATTGCCGCCCCTCGCACGCGAGCCCGGCCTCTGGCATCGCGCTTCCCAGGTGGGGGCGGCCCTTGCCGTCCTCGCGCTGCTGACCTTTGCCGGAGGCCGCCACATCCATCAGGAATGGCTGCGCTTTCTCGATCCCTATGGTGACCATCCACCCTTCTCGCTGACCTTCTTGGAAATCGTGAAGCCGAACGTGGGCTACAAGGTTCTCTACGGTGGAGCGGTCACGGTGGAAGCCCGCGCGACCGGCCACCAGCCCCGCGAGCTTTTCTTCACCGCCCGCCAAGTGGGCGAAACCGGCCCTGGGCTCACCTTGCCGATGTCCGCACGTGGCGATGGAACCTTCGTCGCCCGTTTGGAAAATGTCAGGACTCCGCTGGAACTCACCGCCCATACCGCGGACAGGGGCAGCCGCAGCCATCACCGTTTGTTGGATGTGATTCTGACGCCGCAGGTCGGCCCCGCGCTGGTTCGCGTTACACCGCCGGAATACACCGGGCAGAAGCCAAGGGAGATTCCCTATCAGTTTACCGCCATGCAGGCATTGGAGGGATCGCTGGTCGCGTTCCAACTGAAATCCAACCGCCCTCTCGGCGAGGGCAAGATCACCTTCGAAGGCGCGGAACAGGCTCCTGCGGTCATGCCGCTGCGGCCGGCGGCCGAAGGTTCACCGGACACGGCCCGCGCGGAGTTTCCCGCGGAGCGCTCCGGACGCATGACCTTCTCCCTTATCGATGTGGATGGAAACGCGGCGGACATTTCCCCCGCTGCTTCGCTCACCGTCACCAAGGACATGCCACCCGCGATCTCCATCATGGTGCCTGAAAAAGACGCCCTCCTCGCCGAGGGCATCACCATCCCTGTGACCGTCGATGCCACCGATGACTACGGCCTCCGCTCGGTGAGGCTGCTCGTTACCATCAATGACAAGCTGTTGCCCATCGAGCCGGTGAAATTCGAAGGTCCTGACACGAAGAGACATCGCGTGGAACACAAGCTGGACCTCGCCGCGGCCGGTGCCCGCCCCGGCGACAGCATCACGCTTTTTGCCGAGGCCGTGGATACTCGCCCGGACCCGCAGATCACCCGCACCGGCATCCGCCGGCTTGATGTCATCAGCGAGGAGGAATATAACAACCTCCTGCGCGAACAGGCGGACGTGGCGATGATCGCCGGGAAATACGAGTCCCTGTTGAAAAGGATGGAGGACCAGATCATGGAGCAACGGCAGTTGGAGCAGAAGCTCACCGCCCTCCGGGAACAGGCTGCTGCCAATCCCGCTGACAAGGAGCTGGCCGCGAAACTCGGCGAAGCATTTTCGGAACAGCGGCAGCTCAACGAGCGCCTCGCCAACCTGGCGGACGACATGAAGAACTTCGGCCGCGACAACCCGGTTTATGATTTCGAGAAGGATTTGCAGGAAAAACTCCGCGAGCAGGCGGACGCCATCCAACAGTCCGTGGAGAAGAATACCGCCGAAGGCACCGAAGCCCTCGACAAAGGTCCCGCTCCTCCCGAGCCTCCCTCGCTCGCCCAGATCCAGGGTCTGGAAGACGCCGCACGGGCGCAGAAGGAGCGCCTGCAAGGCGGCGCCGATCGTGCCAAGGAGGAGATCCAGGAGCCGCTGGAGGATCTCGCCCGCCTGCACGAGATGATGAAGGACTTCAACCGTTTCGAACAGCTCACCCGGGAACAGAAGGAACTCGCCGAACAAACCAAGGCCTATCAGGACAAGCCCCAGCTCAATGCCGAGGACCGTCTCGCCCTGCGCGACTTGGGGGCCAAGCAGCGTGAACTCGCGCCGAAGCTCGACCAGTTGACGGACAAACTCCGCCACGACGCGGAGGCGGCCAAGGAGAAGTTCCCTGAAGCCGCCGACAGCGCGAATGAACTCGCCGACCAGATGGAAGCTGCCGGTCTTCCCGGCCTCGCCCGCGGTGCCGCGCAGAATCTCCTCGATGCGAAGGCGGGCGAGGGCCACGCGCAGGCGAAGAACCTACACGACGAAATGGACCGCCTTCTGGGCGACGAAGGCCAGAACGGCCAGCAGGAAATGGCCGGCGCGCTCGACCAAGCGTTGAAGGGCCGCCGTGGCATGAAACCCGGCGATTCCTTCCGCCAGATGATGATGTCCAAAAATTTCCGGCCCTTGCCGGGCCAAGGCCAGAGTGGGTTCGGGCAGGGCGGATTCATGGCGAACTCCGCCATGAACGGGGTCCCGCAACTCCTCGGCGGTGAAACGCTGATGAACGGCTCGATCGCGGAAAGCATCTCCGGCCGCGGCGATCAGGGCGGCACTGGCATGCCCGGTGCCCCGACAGCCAAACTCGACACGCCGGATGCTTCGAAGGCGGACCAGCAATCCGCCCGCCGCACCACCACTCCGGGCAGCAGCACTCTCCTGATGGAATATGAAAACATCGCGGACGCCTATTTCCGCCGACTCACCACCAAGCCATGAAAACCTTGTTCGCTTTTCTCGCCACCATCGTCGCCTTCGCCGGGACGGCTCCTGCCGCAGAAGCTCCCTTCGACTGGAACACGGAGACCATCCATTGCGGCCAGTTGGTCTATGGGGACAACCAGACCGCCATCTGCTTTGCCGAGGCTTTCCTGGGTGAGGCCGCGACCGAGATGGGCCTGAAGATCGCGCCATCCTTCACCAAGGTGAAGCTGGGGCAGGACGAGGTGTTCAACACGCCCTTCTGCGTTTTTACCGGGCAGGGCGATTTCAAGCTGAAGGATTCCGAGCGGGCGAACCTCCGCAAGTATCTTGAGAACGGTGGCTTCGTCCTTTCCAGTCCCGGCTGCTCGGACTCGGGTTGGAACGGGGCCTTTCTGCGGGAAATCGCCCTCGCGTTGCCAGGCTACGAGTTGAAACAAATCCCGATGACCCACCCGATTTTTTCCACGGTGAACAAGCTTTCGAAACTGACTGTGAAGGGCAGCCCCGCATATCTGCAGGGGGTCTCGATCAATGGCCGCCTCGCCTTGGTCTATTCGCCGGAGGGCCTCAATGACGCCCACAGCGCGGAAGGTTGCTGCTGCTGTGGCGGTGCTGAGATCAGCGAGGCCCGCAAGGTGAACGTGAACGCCGTGTCCTACGCGCTGCTTCACTAACAGAATTTCGCCTTGAAAGCCGGACTCCGCCTCGTCGCGATTCTCCTTCTGGTGGCGGCAGCCATCGGTGCCTTCGTCTGGTATGGCCAGACACCGAAAGGCACCACAGGGGATGGTGCGGTCACCGTTCATTTCACCTGCGACACCGCCGGGCGTCTGGAGCCCTGCGGATGCTTCACCGGCCAGCACGGCGGCCTCACCCGCCTGCGGACCTGGCTGAACGGCCGCAATGACAAGGGCGCGGTGCTCAAGGTGGACGCGGGCGGCGCGATCGCGGGCGGCGCGGACTATGACCTCATCCAGTATGGCTACCTTGCCCGTGCCTACGCGGCCATGGGATTTTCCGCGCTCAATATGGGTGGCCGCGAGGCCGCCCTTCCCGCCACGGCGCTGGCCTCGCTCGCGGCTTCCTCGCCGGTCCCGCTGGTGAGCGCCTCGCTGGTCGATGCGGAAACCCGCAAGGAGGTGGTGAAACCCTGGCAGGTCGTCACGCTGGGTGGCATCCGTGTCGGAATCCTCGGAGTCGTTTCACCGGCCAGTGTGCCCCAGCCCGGCGAAGGCCTGGCCATCCTCGGCCTCAATGAAGCGATCGACCGGAATCTTCCGGAGTTGGCCGCCAAGTCCGACCTCGTGGTCTTGCTTGCCTTTGCCAAGGAGGACGAGATGCGCCGCCTCGCCCGCGACTATTTCGAGTTTTCCCTGATCCTCGGCGGCGATGTTGCCGGGCCTGCACGGGAAATCTTGCGGGAGAACGACTCCATCATTCTCTACACCACCAACCAGGCCCGCACCGTCGGCACCCTGACCGCGAAGGTTACCGGGGAAAAACGCAAGCGCCTCACGGATGCCAAATACCAGATCCTCCTGTTGGAGGACACCATTCCGCAGGCGGCAGACATGCACGCGCTGGTAAAGGAATACCTCGGCGAAGTTCGCAAGACTCCGCTGGCCGTCGATGACCCGAATTCCGTGGACCCCAATGCCATTCCGGGGGTCGCCGCCACGGCCACCTTCGTCGGCTCAGCGTCCTGCAAGGACTGCCATTCGAAAGCCCATGAAATCTGGCAGAAGTCCGGCCATGGCCATGCCTTCGCCACCCTCGTCGAAAAAGGGGCCGATGCGGATCCCCACTGCATCAAGTGCCACACCGTCGGCTTCAGCCAGCCATCCGGCTATCGCCGCCCGCTGGGCTCCACCTCGCTGGTCGATGTCGGCTGCGAGTCTTGCCACGGCCCCGCCAGCGAGCACGTGGACAAATACCTCCACGGCAAGGTGACCTCCTTCAAGTTCCGCCCGCTCGGCCCCGGCGACTGCAAATCCTGCCACTACGGCGAGTTTTCCCGCCCTTTCGATTGGGACAGGTTCTGGCCCTCCATCGCCCACGGCAAGGAGTCCGTTCCGGGCAAGTGACTAACGCCATCACGTAGGTCGCGCCAAAAAACTTCCCTTGGTGGCCAATTCCGGGTAGATCATTCCCGGAGCCATGCCCCTTGACGGGCACGGATTCTGCAAAGCCACGTCCCCCCGATGCTTTTCACCAGCCTCCCCTT
>CAXTTX010000131.1:0-5406 GCA_964247045.1 uncultured Verrucomicrobiales bacterium
TAAGGACGCGGTCCTTGGATTTGACGCCGTTCTTGAGAAGGACATTGGCAAAGCGGCAGACGTCTTTCTGGAGCTGGCCGTAGGTGATGACGCGCTTGTCGCCGGGCTCACCCTCCCAGATGATGGCGGCCTTGTTGCGTTTGGGGCCGGCGGCGTGGCGGTCGACGCAGTTTTCGCAGACGTTGAGCTTGCCGCCGCTGAACCATTTGGCATCAGGGGCCTTCCATTCGAGGACCTTCGACCATTTCTTTTGCCAGGTGAGTTCCTTGGCCTCGCGGGCCCAGAATTTCTCCGGCTTGTCGATGGACTCCTTGTAGAGCTTCTTGTAGGCCGCCATCGAGGGGATGCGGGCTTTGGCGGAAAATTCCTTGGACGGCTTATGGACGGCGTCCTGGTCGTGGGTGGTCGTGGGTTTCTTGGCGCTCATGACGGGTGGCTGAAAGGGCGAGGAACGCGGGTTTCCCGCATTACGGGTGGAAACTAGGAAGCGGTTCGCAAGGGGGCAAGTCCGCAGAGGGGAGGTTGGGGTTGCGAAATACAAAGAGGGTGGAGGTCGCGGAGAGGAAGATGTCACCACGGAATACCCGGAACACACCGAAAGAAGAGGAGCTGAAGCGGGAAAGGGGGCTGGAAAATGTCCAGTTTTGTCCACTTTTTCAAAATTCGATCCGGGGATTTCGGGAGAACCGAGTGAAAGAGAAACAATGGAAGTAATAGAGGTTTGGCGACTTGCGTATGCGGAGCGCGCGGGCGATCAGGCAAAAGGATGGAAAATCGGCCGTACTCGGGTTTCCAAGAGGTCGTTTGGCGAGGGGATGGTGATTCATTTTGTCGTTTTCGTGCGGATGAGAAAATTTCCGAACCATGGATCTACCGATTCAGGATTTGAAAGGCATTTGGAGCGTGATGGGCTTGGGATCCGCCGGGTGGCGGAGAATGTTTGTTAGGCAGGCTTTTTGAGGTATTTGCGGAAAAAATCGGGAAACCGGGGCAGGCTGGGGGGACGATATGGAAAGAAAAGGGGCGGAGGGGCGCCATATTAGCGCAAACGGGGGCTGCTCTCAACCAAACGGGTGTCTGCCAATATAAAAAGTTACTTTTTGGACCCCTCACGAGCGCAAGGAGAAATCAACGGAGGGAGAACCACGTCCAATCTCTCGAATCAGCAGTTTGAAGAGGGAATTTTGATGGGCGAGGGGTGAGTCCCTAGTGGGCATCAGGCAGTTGATTTTCGTGGATGCTTCTATCCGGTTTTCCCTATTCCGAATCTGGAAGCGCTTTGGGGGCTACGGGAGAAGGAGTGTTTTTGGGCTGTAAGAAACAAAGTTGCAGATTGCAATTCAGCTATCCGCTGATAGTTAAAAGATTAAGCACGAATTCTAGAGAGGTTAGCTGCCCCCACTCCGGCTCCAAACGAAATCCTGACAATCGTAAGTGACACTCGACGAATACCTCCAAGCCTCTTTCGACCACTATGAATCGTGTTTGGGAAGCTTGCCACCCACTTCCCAGATGGATGGCCTTGAGGCGACAGTCAGATTTCATCACCTTAAACTAGACTCAAATGGCCGCCCTCGCTGGAAGGATCTCGCCGACAACCTAGCAAATCACATTCTGTCATACTGCTTTAGCACTCAAAAACGGGGTATGGCCGTCACCGACGTCCAGATACTTGAACTGCGGCGCGAGGCGCGAGATTTCTTTCGCGATACAGCTCGTTCAGGGGAGGCTGGAGAAATGTTGCTCTATTTTATATTGGAAGCCGTGCTTCGAGCACCGCAAATGGTTTCAAAAATCTCCCTTAAAACAAATCCTGAAGTCGAAACATTCGGGTCCGATGGGATCCACATGAAATGGCATGAGGTTGATCAATTGTTGGATGTTTTTTTCGGGGAAGCTAAGATTTACAAAAGCCTCGGACGGGCAAGCTCTAGCGCTGCCAAGAGTATCGAGGCATTCCATGCAAATTCCATGGAAGCATTCGAACTGCGACTTCTTACAAGGAATTTTAAATACGCTGAGGGTAAGCTAAAAGAGGAAATATTATCCTACGTCAATCGCGGCACTGCGGTCAAAACCGTTCGGGTGAATCACGCTTGCCTTCTAGGTTACAATTGGGATCAGTATGAATCTCTGCCTCAAAAATCATTCGAAGAAATGACCTCGATTTTCGAGGAACATTATTTAAATGATCGAGCTAGAATACTGAAACACCTTAATAAACACTTCTCGATCTTCAAGAGAAAGAGACTCCGATTTGAGGTGATTGTGTTGCCTTTTCAATGCGTCGACAAGTTTCGCGAAGCGTTTTTAGAGGCTCTTTGACCAATCCAAAAATTCGTGGAACTCCCGAATAATCTCGATCTAGGTTACAAGCAATTGCTTGTCCATGACCTTCTGCGTCATTTGCCAGGAGAGGCAATTAAGCCTGCGGAGCCAATCGCAGTTCTTGATTTGGTGAAACTGGTAAATCTTGCCAGTGAATTGACTATGAAAGATGGGCATGCAGAACGAACTCTCGCATATGAAATCGCAACACGCGCAACTACCCTGATGGGGTCGGAGTATCCAGGATTTGTTCACGCCGCGGAACTGATACTTGCGCGCCTGGGCAATTTTCCTGGAAGAGATCTTTTGAAACATCGGTTTGGAGCGACTTCCAATCAGTCTGCCCTGCTGCGGCTTGAAATGAGAATGAGAGAGATCGAGAATACCTCTACCGATGCAGGCGGAACAAACCGAACATTAACGGATTTTCAATGTGACTCGATGAACGCGTTCGTCAGCCATAGCTCAGTGAGCCTATCTGCTCCAACATCGGCTGGAAAATCATTTCTACTTTTGCTCGAAGTGATGCGTTCTCTACGCGAGAATACGCCAGCAGGCATTGTTTACGTTGTTCCCACCAGATCCCTTATTCGGCAAGTCGTCGTCGACCTGAGGACATTCCTGATCAAATCCTCACTGCCGTTTCCCATCATTCGCAGCATGCCGAAGGCTGTCGCTAAGAACGAGGCTCCTGATGGAGTCATTTATGTACTTACCCAGGAACGATTACTAAGCCTTTTAAATGCAGAAGAAGCTCCGCTTTGGCTTTCCGCACTAATTGTCGATGAGGCGCAAGAAATCGGAAGTGGCTCACGCGGCATTCTGCTGCACACAGCGATAGAATCCCTTCTCTTTCAATTTCCCCATGTCCGGGTGATTTTCGCGAGTCCACTTGCAAGAAACCCTGAATACCTAACTGATCTTTTTTCCTGCAAGGACGCAATCTCTCAAAGTGAGCTGCATTCACCAGTATCTCAGAATATCATACTTGTGGAGTCTTCACATAGCTCCGTTCGAGAAATCTCATGCAAGCTTGTCGTAGACGAAGAGATTGTCGACCTCGGAACTCGAGAGCTCAAATACCGATTCTCAGGGGTGAGTTCTACTCGAAGACTTGCCATTTTTGCCCGATCCCTGATATCCACCGAAAGTAGAGATGAATCCTGCATTATTTACGCAAATGGTGCTGTTGCGGCAGAGAGAATTTCTCGACATTTAACCCGGCTCTTACCTCTACTACAACCGCTAGATCCATCAATTGAAGAGTTCGTGGACTACTTAAAAGACTATGTTCATTTTGAATACGGACTTATAGATGTGCTTAAATACGGCGTAGCCTTTCACTATGGCAACATGCCAAGCAGTGTCAGGGCGGGTATAGAAGATCTATTCAAGCAGAGAAAACTTCGATTTATTTGCTGCACAAGCACTCTTCTTCAGGGGGTCAACTTACCGGCGAGGCATATAGTTATCGAGGCCCCCAAAAGAGGCAACAAAAGTCCCATGGAACGGGCTGACTTTTTAAATCTTGCTGGACGGGCAGGGCGCCTGAAACAGGAGTTTCACGGCAACGTTTGGTGTTTGAGGCCGAGCCATTGGATCAAATCCTGCTTTGAAGGCGAGCGTCAAACCGAAATCAAATCGGCATTTGAGAAGATGATTCATGATGGAGGGGTGGCAATCCGAAAAGTCATGGAAGACGACGACCCGAAAGCTGAGAATTTAGGAGCAGCCGTGGCGGCCATGGGTCGTATATTTACAGAATTTGTTCAAAAGGGACGAGACCTTATACCGACAAAGGACGGTGATCCCGCCTCGCTGAATTTGACTTTGGAAATGCTACGGGTGCTCCGCTCCGACGTCTCGCTTCCGGCAAGTATATTTGCTAGGAATACCGGCGTTCACCCCCAGCGCCTAGAAAATCTTTACCAACACTTATTTAATCAGAAGGATTTGAGTGAATTTATCCCCATCGCTCCGAGACGGCCAGGAGTCCATGCCCGATTGAAACTCATATTTCAACTCGTGCAACGACACTTAATGGGGATAGAAGACAACTCGTTTTCCCAACATGCAAAGATTGCGCAAGGATGGATTCACGATGAGCCACTCAGTTCGATCATCAGCAAGGAAGTCTCCTATAGAAGGTCCGAGGCAAGCAAGAACGAGGTCAAGTTCAATCCAAGTCGGGTGATATACGGGGTCGTTTACACAATAGAAAGCGTAATTCGTTTCCGATATGTGAGGAACTTGCGAGCCTATCACGATGTCCTAGGCCAAGCACTCAGAATCCGAGGGGCTCCTGAAGCAGATTCGCTGGTGCCTATGCATCTTTTTTTGGAGTGCGGCGCTTCGAAGCTTGTAACATTGAATCTGATCTCACTTGGAATCAGCAGAATGACGGCCTTACTGCTTGAGAAAAGAATAACCCTTTCAGGAAGTTCGACACCAGAGCAGTGTTTAAAGCTTTGCAGAGACGCAATCTTCAACGCCCCAAATATGAAGATCCCCGCAATCGCCAGAAGAGAGGTGGATTCTTTCACCGGCGGAAGCTAGTCAAAGATATAAAGTCGAAGATGCAACACTCCATCCGATATTCCGAAGAAAGGGACCTGCCCATGGATCAGGTCGTGGAGCTTTACCGTGCCAACGGCTGGTCGGCGGCGGAGAAGCCGGATCTGCTGGCGAAGGCGTTGCAGCATTCCCATGCGGTCATCGCGGCCTGGGACGGGAACAAGCTGATCGGGCTGGGCAACTCAATCAGCGACGGCTATCTGGTGGTCTATTACCCCCATCTTCTGGTGCTGCCCGGATACCAGGGAAAAGGCATTGGAACGACGATGATGAAGTCCCTGCTCAGAAAATACGAAGGGTTCCACCAGCATATGATCGTTGCGGACGCTGACGCGGCCACGTTTTATCAGAAATGCGGATTTGAACGGGCGGGCCGAACGGAACCGATGTGGATCTATTCCGGAAGCGATCATTGAAATGAACCGCGGAAATGACAGTGCCTGTGAAATCCGCGTTGATGACCTGAGGGGGCCTGAAATCGCGGCCTTCCTGGAGGAGCACATC
>CAXTTX010000131.1:5416-11988 GCA_964247045.1 uncultured Verrucomicrobiales bacterium
CGGGCCGTCTCGCCACCGGAAAGCAAACACGCGCTGGACCTGGCGGGACTGCAAGCCTCCTGCATCACGTTCTGGACGGCGTGGCGGGAAGGAGAGTTGATCGGCTGCTGCGCGCTCAAGGAGTTGGGGAGCGGCCGCGGGGAGGTCAAGTCGATGCGGGTGGCAATGCACGTGAGAGGCGCGGGCGTGGGTGGCATCCTGGTGGAGCACCTTATCGGGGAATCCAAGCGAAGAAGTTACGAGGCACTCTACCTGGAAACCGGGGCGATGGATTTTTTCAGGCCGGCCCGGAGGCTGTACGAGAAGTTTGGATTCACCCATTGCGGTTGTTTCGGAGACTACAAGGAGGATCCTAACAGCGTTTTCATGAGGTATGACTTCTGAAGGAAGTGGCTTGGGCAAGGCGCTGAAGGCGCGACGTCTCCTGTCGTTCGCGGTTTAGACCGGTTGCCAGAATAAATTGCCAATTGCAGATACCGGAAGAGCTTACCGCAAGGGCGCGAAGGGGGCGCAAAGGAAGAATCGGGTGGGTGAAAAGCGATGGAAAATGGCTTCCGGTCGGAATGGCATCTGCCCCATGCCGCCGGCGCATTTTAATTCCGTGGTTTGAAAAGCCACGGCTAGCCTCATGCTGTCGCTGACGCGACGGAAGAGGAGCGACCGGCAAGCGCGCTACCGGGGACTTGGAGGGGACGAGAAGCCTGTTAGATCCGGAAATGGGTTTGCCCCCGGGACCCGGCGGGCGTCGAATCAGGGTGCCGGGCAGGTTGCCTGGGCCTCCCCTTGTGGCAAACCTTCAATCCCGTTACCCTTAAGGTTTTGTCGGGGATTCCGGGTGGCCCTAGGCCTCGTGTGTTTTCACGGCGAAAGCCGGATCCCGAATCCCCAATCCCCAACGGCCAAAACCATGAACCCAATCGGAACCCTTCAAAGGCTCGCCCTCGCCACCCTCGGAGCGATTTCGCTGCTGGCCCCGCCAGTCCGCGCGAGCATCGCCTACGGCAGCATCAACAATTTCGACACGGTGAATGACACCGGTCACGAGTGCCACGGATTTGAAATCGAAATCGAGGACTGCCACAGCACCGACATCACCTACACCTACGACTACAACCACTACGGGACGTCGCACATCACCCAGGACGACTCGATTCCCGGGCACCCCAAGTGCCTGATCCGGTGGGAGAGCAAGAAGAACCCGGACGGAAGCTGGGCATCCTACACGGCGATCCCGAGCGGACCGGTCAATCCAACCGACGGGCACATGTTCACGAACCCGTCGGTAAACTTCGGGGGCGAGCACTTCGGCGTCGGGTACTACGCGGCGGTGGGGGCGGTCCGCTATCGCTGGCTGATCGACGATGGTGCGGGCAACCTGGTTTCCGGCGGGGCAGTGGATGTCTCGACACCGACATTCACCTACTATCCACCGATTCCGGGCGTGCAGGCCTTCGGGCAGGTGCAGGCGGAGATCCAGCCGCCCGAGGCACAGGAAATCGAGGTGGAAGCATTCGGCAAGGCCATCTGGATGAAAGAAATCCGGACGGTGAGCCACAACAACGGCAAGGTGCGACTGCGCGACCTGGTGTCCGATGACCCGGACCGCGAAGGGGAGAAGAACTGGAAGAACGGCGAGGCGGACGAGGTGGAGACCGAATGGCAACTGCTCCAGAAGGAAAACGGAGCTTTTGACGGCGGGCAAAAAGGCAAGAAGGTCGCCGAAGCGGAAGACCTGCCGGGAGGGGACGAGGTGGTCACGCGCCGATACGAGTTCTACAAATACAAGGGGCCACTGGATGCGGTGAGCGGTGAAGCGCTGGGTGAAAACGTGGGACCGGATGGAATTCATGGCGATGGTCTCGCGATCGTGAACGGTGTGGAGGTGGATCTTTCCACCTTGGAAGTGGTGGGAGACTACACGGGCGCCCAAATGGCGGCGGTGGATGTCGAGGCGGCAGTGGCGCTGATCGATCATGTGAGCGAGGGCCGCGTGAATACGGATTATGTGGCACGGACGCTGGTAATCCCCGGGGCCTTTCCCTTCGAGAGCGTGATGGAAGGCGCGTTACCCGCGGGGATGGTTTTTGACGAAACAACGGGCATCCTGTCCGGAACGCCGACGGAGAGCGGGGAATTCCACTTTTCCATCACCGCGTCCGACCTGATCAACCCGGACGTTTCGAAGAACTATGTTCTCTTGGTGGCGGCAGAGGGAGAGGAACTGCCACCGACGAGCCTGGTGGACACCATGGTTCTGCCGCAGGGCACTGGATCGACGGCTGGCGATGGCGCATTCGCGCCGGGCTCACCTGTCACGGTGATAGCCACTGCAGAACCCGGCTACCGCTTCGCAAACTGGACGGACAACGGTGCCGTGGTGGGAACGGACGCGAGCTATACCTTCGTGATCGATGTGAACCACACGCTGGTCGCGGATTTCACGGTGGACGTACCCCGGTGGAGCATCGCGACAGAGTCTCTGCCAGCGAACGCGGGAACAACAAGTGGCGGCGGATTGCTGGATGAAGGCAGCCAGGCTGTCGTAACGGCCAGCCCGGCGGCGGGCTTCCGTTTCAGCAAATGGACGGAAAACGGGGTGGAAGTGAGCACCAGTGCGAGCTATAGCTTTTCCGTTACGGCAGCCCGGACGCTGGTGGCCAATTTCACGGTCATTCCCTCGTTCAGCATCACGACCGGTGTGACGCCCGCGAATAGCGGCACGACCAGCGGTGGGGGTTCCTACCTGAGTGGCACGAACGCGACGGTCGTGGCAACAGCCACTCCGGGATTCGTATTCGCCAAATGGACTTCCGGCTCGACCCAAGTGAGCACCTCGCCCGGCTACACCTTCACGGTGACGGCGACGAAAAACCTGGTGGCAAACTTTATCGCCGCGGGCATTCCCAGAACAATCACCGCGAGCGCAAGCCCAGCCGCCTGGGGAGCGGTGAGCGGAGGAGGGAATTTCGTGACCGGCGATTCCGCGACATTGATGGCCACGCCGCAGCCCGGGCACGCGTTTTCCAGATGGCGCGAAGGCAATACGACAGTCAGCACGTCAGCCGAATATACATTCACTGTGACGGCCAGCCGGACGCTGGTGGCCGAGTTCATCGAGGCGTTTGTGATCACGACCCAGGTTTCCCCGGTGGCGGGAGGCAGCGCGGAAATGGACAGCGCGACCTATCAGACGAACGAGAAGGCGAGAGCGGTTGCCATCGAGGCGGATGGATACACTTTCACCCACTGGACGGAGGATGGCGTGGTGGTATCGACAGAGCGGACCTACGGCTTCAAGGCCACGGGCAGCCGGACACTGGTCGCGAACTTCGTCGCGGACACGGGCTGCACGATCACGATCAATTCGTCACCCTCGCATGGAGGATCGGCCACGGGTGACGATTTGTATTTTGAGAACGACGATGTGCTCGTTTCGGCGGTGCCAAATCCAGGCTATGGATTCGTCTGTTGGACGCAGGACGGGGCCGTAATCAGCACGGATGCCGCCTTTGCCTTCACCGCGGATTTCAGCCGGGCGCTGGTGGCGAACTTCGCCCCGTTGGTGAGTATCTCGGCAACGGCAACACCGCCGGAGGGGGGCGGAGTCACGGGAGGCGGAGAACAGGCGGCAGGAACGGCCGCCAGCCTGCAGGCCACGGCAAATCCGGGTTACGCCTTCCTCGGCTGGACCGAAGGAGCAGCAGCCGTGGATGCGCCGGCCAGCTATGATTTCACCGTGAGTGCAGCCCGCACGCTCGTGGCAAACTTCGTCCAAATCCCGCGGATGGAGACGGCAGCAGGAGCGCCAGGCAGCAACTCGATGGTAATCACCTGGCCCCTGGCGAACACCGGCTGGCAACTTCAGGAAAGCATGGATTGCCTGCACTGGACGGCTTCGGGCAAAGCAGTGATCACTGAAGCTGGATCAAACAAGGTGACGATACCGACCACGGGAGGAGCGGCCTTTTTCAGGCTGGCCCACCCTTGACCGGAGGCCGGACCTAGAAACGAAGCGTGAATTGTGCGGCGAGGAGGTGCGAGACGGTGTCATCCGGGTCGCTCTCCCGCTGCACACTGTATTGGAGCTTCAATTGCGTATCTGCATTGAAGCGATAGATCATCGCCAGATCGAGGCGGGAAATATCGTTTCCCCAGGGACGGCTGCCACCCGCTCCATCGGGAACCTCGTCAAAAAACTGTTGGTTCCAGCGCAGGGCACCGGCAAGGGCGGGAGTGAACTTGTATTTGGCCTCGAGGTAGTATCCCAAAGTATCGGCATTCCCCACGAAAGGGACCTCGAAGCGGGCCTGATAGAACTCCGCCCAAAGCTGCCAGTGATCCCAGGCGAAGCTGATATCCTGCCCGAGGAGCTTCTGCTTGAAATCGCCCAGGCCGGTGCCGGCGGGCAGCGAGGCGGCGGCATCATCCGTATAGTAGGCCCCTTCGCTGGCGGAGAGCCCGAGGGTCCAAGGCAAAGAAGGATGGTAGGCAAGGCGGGCGCTGACGGTGGGGTACTCGAAACCATCCAGATCGTTCCACACCTCCGGGCGTGAAGAGAGGCTGGCGTTCTTGATTTCCGCCGCATAATCCAGTTTGCCAAGGCGGCCTGAAACCGAGAACCCCGTGGCATAGGATGGGCCCCACAAGACGGGATTGTATTCGTAGCGGTCATCCCCGAAGCCGTTTGAAAAGTCGTCCGTGGTGGAGGGCGCATGCTCGTCATAAATCGCCGTCACGTTCTCGTAGATGAGAGGCGCGGTGACAAAGGGATTGTCCCAAGACAAGTGGCGCTGGACGTAGGTGCCAACCACGGTGCTGAAAGCTCCCGCCTGCAGGCTCAGCCGGCCATCGTCCCATGGTGTGAACCGCAGGGCATACTCATCGAGCCGCGCTTCAAGGGAATTATCCGATGGATCAAAACCCTGATCGACGCGGGCCTGGGCAAAAAAGTAGAACTTGGATCCAAGCTGGGAATCCAGGAACAGGCTGAGCCTTGGATTGAAAAGGTCGCCCTGGTCCGTGAAGACGAGACCGGTGGCGTCGCGCGAGAAATTGTAATATTCGAGGTCCAATGTCCCGCTGAGCTTCGCACGGGCGCGGTCCTCAAAGGCGGAAAAGCTCAACATGTCGTCCATCCGGTCGCGCAAGCCCTCGCCCGGCGAGTGGATGACGCCAATGGCGGAAAGCGCTGCGATGGTGATGCGGTTCCGGATCATGTCTTGCGGGGCAGATTCGCGGATCGGAATGACACTTCAAATTCCGTCCATGGATCGTCGGAACGATTCAACCGCAGATCCCCGCCATGTAACAAGGCCAGTTCCCTCGCGATATTGAGACCGAGCCCATGACCGGGGACATTTTCGCCCATGGATGCCCGGTGGAACCGTTCAAACACATGGTCCCGTGCCTCCAAGGGGATACCGGGACCGGTGTTCGCCACCCGCAGGACGACCACGTTCTGATCTTGGAAAACGCGTATGGAGATCCGGCCGCCCGGCACATTGTATTTCCATGCGTTTTCGAGCAAATTCCGGAGGATCATCGAGACGTAGCGCTTCTCCCCGAGGATTTGCACCTCTTGCGGCATCACCACCTCGACTTCCAGTTCCTTCGCGTCTGGCACCGCGCTCAGGTCATCCACCAGCGAGTCGATGAACAGCGCCAGATTGATCGGCGCCATCTGAAGTTCCAGTCTACCCGCATCCAGTCTCGATAGAAGCAGCAGGTCATGGATCATGCCGGAGAGCTTGCCGGTCTGCGTGATCAACTCGGAGATCTCATCACGCATGTCCGGAGTAATGCCGGCCTTTTTCTGGAGCTCCTCCAACCCGGCGCGCAACACGGTGATCGGGGTCTTGAGCTGATGGGAGGTATCCGCGGAGAAGCGCATCGATCTCTGCAGCTCGCCGCTGGTTTGTTCCAACGCGGCCTCCGCTTCCTTGCGGCGGGTCACATTGCGGGCTGCGTCAACGGCGAGGCGTTCGACGGGCATGGAGAGCCTGCCCGATACCAGGTGGCTGACAACACCAGCGACGACGAGCAAGATCGCGCCGGCCCCCAGGATCTGATAACGCAACTGGTTACGGCGGGCCACGGAATCCGCAAACGAGTAGACACAAACTTCGTACGCGGGCGGGTAACTTGAACCCGGATTGAGCAGTTGGCTCAGGACCAGATGCGGGGTGCCGTCCAAGACCACTTCCGCAGGAGGTCCTGCGGAAACCCGGGCGAGCAGCGCCGACATCCGGGCATTTGCCTCACCCGATGCTCCCGGAAGCGAAAAATGACCTTCCGTCCAGATCCCCGCCCTCATGCCGGCGCCATGCCCGTTCAGATCGAAGGGCTTGAACCCGAGTACCATGCAGGCAATCACCTCTTCCGTCTCGGTGGAGATGATCGGCTCCGCGATGACCTCATCCATCTCGCCGTTTCGTGCGAGATAGCCGATCTGCTGGGTCGCGGGAAGCTTGCCGAGGCTCAGCCTTGCCTCATCCGCCGGCTCCAGGTGACCCGCGTCCACATCCGGTGGTGACGGGATCACTTTGCCACTTGCATCGAGAAACCGGTAGAAC
>CAXTTX010000132.1:0-961 GCA_964247045.1 uncultured Verrucomicrobiales bacterium
GCCTCGGCGCGGTTTGCGAGTGTTTCCGCGCTGGGGCCGGTCTTTTTCTTTGGCTTAGCCGTGCTGCCGCCTTGCGGTTGGCGGACCCCCTTCAGTTTATCAAGTGCGACCAATTCGGCCGGCGTGTCCGTTAGCAGCGTGAGCGCGCTCACGGTCAACAGTCCCCTGGCGGCAGTGGCCAATGTCATCAACAACTATGCGGCCCAGACTGGCCTGGGTGCGGCAATCACCAGCTTCTCCCCATCCTGGGCCATGGTTCCGGGCAGCCTGATTTCCACCAAATCACCCGCCAGCGTGGGGACGGGAAACTTTTCCAACAGCACCAACCTGCTGACCGATGGCAGCGCGGGCCGGTCCATTTTTGCAGCCTCGGGCGTCAATGCCACGCAGGTCACCGCCGGGACCGGGGCTGGCCAATCCGTCACCTATAACCTCGGAGCCGCGGCCACCGGCTATGATCTTTCCCGCATCGTCGTCTATGGCGGCTGGTGCGACGCGGGCCGCGACCAACTGGCCTACACCGTGTCCTACTCGACGGTGTCCGCGCCGACGACCTTCATCCAACTCGCGGTAGTCGACTACAATCCGTCCAATCCCGCCGGTGTCCAGTCCGCGGCCCGGGCGACCCTGGTCTCCGCCACCAACGCCCCGCTTGCGGGCAGCGTTGCCGCGCTCAAGTTCGATTTCACCACCCCGGTGCCCGAGAACGGCTATTGCGGCTACACGGAAATCGCGGTGTATGGCACCCCGCTCGCGCCCGCTGTCACCATGCAGACTTCGCCGGCAACCGCCAGGGACGTGGTGGGCGGCCAGGTTACCTTCACGGCTGCCATCTCCGGAGCTGCTCAATTGACCTATCAATGGCAGAAGGTCGTCAGTGGTGTTCCCAGTGACATTTCCGGAGCGAACGCGCCGACCTTGACCCTAACAAATTTGGGAACCGCCGACAGCGCCGGCTACC
>CAXTTX010000132.1:971-11969 GCA_964247045.1 uncultured Verrucomicrobiales bacterium
AGCTCAAGGCAACCAATTCCCAAGGCTCGGCAACCACCACGCCGGGAATACTCACCGTCACCAACCCGCCCGCGGCCGTGAACAACGTGATCACCTCCATGGCCGCGCAAACCGGCCTGGGTGGCAACACCACCTTTCTCCCGAGTTGGAAACTCACCGCGGACAACAGCTTGATCGGCGGGATGACTCCCTCCGGTTTGGCGGGTAATTTCAATCTCAACTCGAATGGCAAGGGCATCACCGCGTTGACGACGCCGCGCCCCCTGGCGATCAGCCCGACGGGCGGCGGCGACAACAGCATCAACTATCTAACCGGCGGAAGCGGCGAAGGGGCCGGCTCATCGGTGGTTTACACGCTTCCCGCCAATGCCAGCGGCCACACGCTGAACAAGATCATCGTCCACGGCGGCTGGAGCGATGCGGGACGCGACCAGCAGGCCTACACCGTTTCCTATTCCAAGGTGGCGACCCCGACGACCTTCGTCACCTTGGGCTCGGTGAACAACAACCCGGCCAATCCGGCAGGGGTACAATCCACGACGCGGGCCACATTGACTCCGGCGAATGGTGTGCTGGCCACCAACGTCGCCGCGGTGAAATTCGACTTCACCACTCCGGGATCGGAAAACAACTGGGTGGGCTACGCGCAACTTGCGGTGTATGGCGCCCCGACGATTTCCGCGCCCATCAATCTGGCGGCGACGGCGGGCAACGCGGAGGCCACCTTGACTTGGACAAGTTCAGCCAACGCGACGAGCTACAACGTGAAACGTTCGACCGTGAACGGCAGCGGCTACGCGACCGTGGGCAATGTCACGACACCGGGCTTTGTGGACACCGGGCTGACCAATGGCACTCCCTACTACTATGTGGTGACGGCGCTGAACGCAGGGGGAGAAACGGGCCCGTCCGCCCAGGTCACCGTGACCCCCACGGCTCCCGGCTATCAGGGTTGGCTGGCTGACTACCCCTCGATCACCGGCGCGGATCGCGCGCCCGATGCGGATCCGGACCACGATGGAATTCCCAATGGCATCGAGTTCCTCACCGGCACATCACCCGGTGGCGGGTCTGGCTCGTCGCCCGTTTCGACCACGGTGGATGGCTCCGGAAATCTGGTGGTGCAATTCAAGCGCGTGGATGCCGCGAAGGATTACACCGTGGCCGTCGAAGTCTCGACGGACCTGGGGGTTCCCGTGTCCACCCTGATCGTGACCAACGATTCGATCACCGGCCCGACCCTGACCGTCATCGACAACGGCACCGCCGCGGATGACATCACCGTGGTGATTCCCCGCAATGGAGATCTGAGGAAATTCGCGCGGGTCCGGATTTTGGTTCCGTTTGCTCCCTGAGGTGTTTTGGGGAGGTGCGGAATTGAAGGAGCAGCAACGCCGCACGAGGGAACGACGATCCCTAGGGCGACCGGAGATCGGCCCTACCCCGACAAACGGCGCTTGCCATGCCTCCCCCCCTCGGGGACATTCCGCGCGTCGTGCCTTCCGAGCAGCCGCGAAAGCCCTTTTGGCTCTATCCCAACCTGTTGAGCCTGGATGCTCCGCTCGTCGCGGTCTTGTGGCTGTATATTTTCGCCAGGACCTGGCGGGTTGAATACCTGCCTTGGGTCGCGTACCTGTCGCTGGGCCTCATCGTCTGGCTCGTCTACGTCGCGGACCGCTTGTTGGACGCCACGATGATGACCGGTCCCGGGGCCCCGAAATTGGAAGGCCGCCACGAGTTCCACCAGCGGCACCAGGCAAAGTTCAAGTTTGTCGCCCGCATTGCCGCCATTGCCGCGCTGGTGCTTGTCACCGCGCCGCTGAAGATCCCGCTCTTCGGCTTTGTCCTGCGGACCGGTTTGCCCACCGGTATCTATCTGTACGCGCTGGTCGGCGGCCTGCTCGTCTCCGGATTCTTCGCGCTTTCTTTGTTCTCCTCGCACGATCCGGACGAGATTCCTTACGCGAAGAACGTCATGGCCGGAGTTGCCTTCGCCTATGGCACCGCCATGGTCGCCTATGTTTACACGGGCTTCGACATGGACGAACTCGCGTATTCCCCGGAGCTCATCTGCTTCGCGGTGCTCTGCATGCTGAACATCTCCGCCATTGACCTCTGGGAGCATGCCAGACTTCACCAGGACGAGGAAGTGAAAGCCAGCGACGAACTTGCCCTGACGCTCCCGCTCATCCTGCTGGGCACGGCGGCAGTGGTCTTCGCGTGGAAGGACGATGACCTGATGAACCGGCCCTTCTTCTATGCCATCCTCACCGGCGCGGCCCTCTTGTATATCCTGAATCGCTCACGAGCCCGTTTCAGCGCGGATGCCCTGCGCGTCCTCGCCGATGTCGCCCTGCTGGCGCCGATCCTCGTCTTCGAGGCTTCCTGGAAGGCCTGAATGATCCGGCTTGCCCGCTCCGGCTGGGGACGCCTAGTCTTGGCCCCTTTCCCATGGCTCCTTTCGAGATTTCCGACAAAAAGCCCGCCTTTGTGATCCTCGGCGCGCCCGGCTCCGGCAAGGGCACGCAGGGGAAGATCCTCGGCTCCGTGCCGCGCTTTTTCCACTGCCCCTGCGGCGATGTTTTCCGTTCGCTGGACACCCGCACGCCGCTTGGCCAGAAGTTCGTCCATTTCTCCAGCCGCGGAGAACTGGTGCCCGACGAGCTGACCATCGAGCTCTGGAAGGCGCAAATCGACAACCTCGCGGACACGCACCTCTACAAGCCGGACATCGATTTCCTCGTGCTGGATGGAATTCCCCGCAACGTCCGCCAGGCCGAAATCCTCGAGACCCATGTGGACGTCCACCAGGTGTTCCACCTTTCCTGCCCGAACCGCGACGAACTCGCCCGCCGCATGCGCAAGCGCGCCCTCAAGGACAACCGCATCGACGACGCGAGCGACCGGGTGATCGACCAGCGCATCGCCACCTACGAGGCGGAAACCAAGCCGATCCTCGACTTCTATCCGGTGGACCGGGTCACCACCATCGACGCGACGCAGCCACCCGTGAAGGTGCTCGCGGAGATGATCGCGAAGATCACCAGCCTGCCCGTTTACGAGAACATGGCGCGGCACATCGTCTGACATTCACACCCACATGCGGCTCATCTTCATCGCCACGGGCGACATCGCCCTGCCGTCCTTCCGCCACCTGTTGGAAAACGGGCCGCGGCCGCTCGCGCTTGTCACGCAGCCGGACAAGCCCTCCGGCCGCCACATGGCGATGACCCCGCCGGCGATCAAGGTGGAGGCTTTGGCCGCGGGCATCCCCGTTTTCCAGCCGGAAAAAATCGGCGACATCACGGCAGACCTCACCTCACTCTCGCCCGAGGTGCTTGTCGTCATGGCCTACGGCCAAATCCTCCGGAAGAACATCCTGACCCTCGCGGAGAAAGCGATCATCAACCTGCATGCCTCGCTGCTGCCCCGCCACCGTGGCGCGGCCTGCATCCAGGCCGCCATCGACGCGGGCGACGCGGAAACCGGCATCACCTCGATGCATGTGATCCGCGAGCTGGATGCCGGAGACATGATCGTTGCCAAGGCCATCCCCATCGGTCCGGATGAAACCGGCGGCAGCCTGCATGACCGCTTGGCGGACCTCGCCGCCATCGTCCTCGCTGAAACCCTCTCAAAACTCGCCGCCGGCACCGCCCCGCGCGTCCCCCAGGACGACGCGGCATCCACCTACATTTCCAAGCTGGAGCGCGAGCAGGGCAAGCTCGACTGGTCAATGGACGCCACCGCCATCGAGCGCCGCATCCGCGCCTATGATCCTTGGCCGGGCACGTTCACCACGGCGATCGAGGACGGGAAGCCGAAGCGCCTGAAGATTTTCCCACCGGCCACGGTCACCGACGAAGCGCTCGCGCCGGGAATCGTTTCCACCGCCGGTGGCCAGCTCGTGGTCGGCTGCGGCAAGGGTTCGCTGCGGCTCGGGTCCGTCCAACCCGAAGGCGGGCGCCGGATGTCCGCCGGGGACTACCTCCGCGGCCGCAAGCCGGAGTCCTTCGCCTGAGCCCGTGGCTTTTCCGTTGAACCTTTTCCCTTCCGTTTCCGTCTTTCTGTTATAAATTACCTTATGGCCAAAGGCTTCGAAACGCACCAATCCCGGGTTTTCGCCCTGCAATCGCTCGGCAAGGATCTCGCGCGCCGTGCCAAGTCCAAGTGCGAGCTGACCGGCGCCGCCGGGGTGCCGCTGCGGGCTTACGAAGTCCCGCCCGTCCCCGGTGAGCCGGACATCGACCGGACCCTCCTCGTCAGCGAGACCTGCCTGGAAATGCTCGAGCACCCCGGGCGTCTCAAGGGCCGGGAATGGCAATGCCTGGCCGAAACCGTCTGGAGCGAGATGCCTGCCGTGCAGGTCGTCGCCTGGCGGATGCTGGAGGAACTCGCGAAGCGCGAGGACTGGGCCCGCGAGGTCATTGAGGAAGTCTTCCTCGATCCGGAAGTGGAGGATTGGGCAAAATCCCACCCCCTTTCGGACTGATGCGGGAGTCGGATCCCTTTGGAAATCAATCGCTAAAGCTGCAAGTCACCGTGGTGCGATGAGTCCGGCCTCCCATTTCCCCCGCAACTTTCCCGCCAGCCCCGGGTTGGATGCCCCATGTTCAGCGCCAGCGTCGCCGACACACCCTTTTTCCTGAAGATGGAGGCGGATCCCACCCCCAGGCCGGCTGACGGTGGTGATATCGATTACCTGCTGATGGAAAAGATCGGCCGCGGGGATCACGAGGCCTTCCGGGTTCTGGTGGAGCGCCACCAGAACGCCGTGATCGGCACGGTGGCGAAGATGCTCGGCAACCCCTCCGAGGCGGAGGATATTTCCCAACAGGTTTTCCTGCGGGTGTGGCGGAACGCGAAACGCTACCGGCCGGACGCGAAGTTCACCACCTACCTTTTCACGATCACCCGGAACCTGGTTTTCAACGAAACCCGGCGGAAGGGGAGGAAGAAAGAAGTTTCCTCCGACGAGCGGGAGGAGAACTCGAGCCAGTTGCTGGAGGCCAGTCCCGACCGGCAGCCGGATGCGGAACTGCTGCAAGCGGAACTGCAACAGGCGGTGGATGATGCGATCGCCTCGTTGCCGGAGGCGCAACGGATGGCGGTGGTGCTGCGGAGATACGAGCAGCTTTCCTATGAGGAGATCGCGGGGGTGCTGGATCTATCCGTTTCCGCGGTGAAGAGCCTGTTGTTCCGGGCGAGGACGAGCTTGAGGGAGGCGCTGAGCGGGTATCTGGAGGAGTGAGGGCTTGAGATTTTTTGTTTCGCGGTTTATGCGTCGTGCATGTCGTTGAGGGATATCATTCACGGGGCCAGAGGCGGATCGATTCATTCCGACGAAGACCGGTTGCTGATCAAGGGAGATGCCAAGGATCTGGGCCTTGATGACGATTGTGCCCTCGCACGGGTCGCGGGCGATTCTGCGGAGGGAATTGATGATGGGGATCTGCCAGCAGAATTCCGGAAGAGAGGGCTGCGGCCCACGATCAGTTACCAGGAACTGAAGGAATCAGTCGAGAGTGCTGACATGTTGGCGGGCGAACCGGATGATGCGGTCGCATTGGAAATGATCCGTTACATGATCCGGTATGGGGTGATTCCGGACGAAGCCGGTGCGAGATCCCAGCAAGAAATCGAGGACAGCGCCGATCTCGATTTTTACAAAACCCTGGAAGCCGAAGTGCCGGGAACCCGGTGTCGCAAGGAAGATTGCCCGCGCGGCACGGTAAAGTTCAGCGTTTTTTGCAGGGTCCATCATTTCGAGAACTTGAAGGGAAGGCCTTGCCCGTTTGCCGATTGAAACCGGGATGGGAGGTCCCAATTGTGGGAAGAGGTGAGCGGGTATTTGGAGGAGTGAAGGGATAATGTTGGCATGGACTCCCCCCCGATTTTAACTGATCTTCACCGGATGTCCCTGAGAGACGTTATCGACAAGGTTAGAAACGGCGGGGGCAATCCAGATGAGGATTGGCTACTCATCAAAGGCGATGCCGATGACCTGGGCCTTGATACCGATTGTGCTCTCGCCATGATTGAGATTGATGAGGACACCGGCAATTTTGAAGAGATCTTCCCAGCAGAGTTTGAGGGCCGGGGACTTCGATCCACCATCGACTACGAGACGGTTAAAGCTTCCATCGAATGGGCTGACCGGTTGGCGGGTCGGCAGGATGATGTGGCTGCAGCGGAGATGATCCGCTATTATATCCGGTTTGATTCCTGGCCGGACAAACTTGGCGCTCCCGATCCGCCTCCCGCGCATGAGATCATGGCGAGGTTGGATCGTGAGTTCTATGATGCGCTGGGGGCCGAACGCCCGGGAACTCAGTGCCGCAAGGAAGGATGTTCGCGGGGTGCCGTCCAGTTCAGCGCGTTTTGCCGGATTCACCAGTTTGAGAATGTGAAGAAGAAGCCGTGTCCGTTTGATCAATAGGTTCCGGCATCGGTGGGGCGTTCCAAGGACCCTTGCTGTTGAGATGGGCATGGCCTGTATCCCCGTCGCGACGAGCCGTCGCGCCCTGCCTTGAAGAGCGGGACGGGACGTCCCTCAAACGGCCTGGGACGGGACGTCCCAGCCACGGTGGAAAAGGCCTGCAGTTAGGTCAGCGGGAGAGCTGGATCGCCTCGCACACCGCGGGGAAAATCTGGCGCTTGCGGCTGACGACGCCGGGGGCGTGGAAGAGGGTGTCGTCCAAGCGCTCGAAGGGGAACTTGGAGACGGTTGCCTCTGTGCCGATGGCGAGGATCATGCTGTGATGGAGGGCGACGTCGGTGACGGCCAGCACGGCGAGATCATAATTCATACGCTTGAAAAGGTCCTTCAAGGCGGCTTCCAGTTCCTCGCGGCGTCCGGCGAAGCCGTGGAGGTCACGCTCCTCGACCTGGGAAATGCTGACCAGGAGACCTTGTTCGGTGAACTCCTTGCGGTCCGCGTTGAGGATTTCCTCGGTCGTCCCATTGGCAATGAGCGAGCCGACGCCGAAGAACTCGTCGGTGAATTTCTTCGGGTCCACACCGGCGACGCCGCTGAGCCAGGTGAGCATCTCACGGTCTAACAAGGTGGTCGTCGGAGACGTCAGGCAAAGCGTGTCCGAGACAATACCGGCGCAGAGGCACATCGCCACGCTGGGGGCCGGCATGAGGCCGCGGTGGAAAAATTTGCGGCCTACGAGCGTGCAGGTGGATCCCACGGGCTCGTTGAGATAGCGGATCGGCTCGCGCGAGACGAGGTCACCGGCAAGGCGGTGGTGGTCGATGACCTCCGTGATCTCCGCTTCCTCGATGCCGTTGACGGCCTGCGCGTACTCGTTGTGGTCAACCAGGGCGAGGCGGGTGCGCGGCGGATCCACGAGATCGGACTTGGCGAGCACGCCGAGCATCTTGCCGCCGGCTTGTTCGATCACGGGGAAGAGGTCCTGGTCGACGGAAGCGAGGCGCTTGCGGAGGCGGGAAATGGGTTCGGTGCCGAGGACAGTGATGAAGTCCTTTTCCATCACGTGGCGCACGGTGCGGGAGCAACGGATGAGGGTCGAGGCGCTGGCGGTATCCTGATGGCAGCGCAGCACGACGACGCCCTTGCTGGCGGCGTAGACGAGCACTTCCGAGGAGATGGAATTCTCACCGGTGACGAGCAGGGCACGGGCACCGTGGTCGATGGCGGAGCGCTGGACGATCGGCCGGTCGCCGCAGATGACCAGGAATTTGCCGACGTTGCCTTCCTTGATAGCCTTCTTGAGGCGGTTGTCCACGGTTTCCTGGGAAGAGGCGCCGACGAGGAGGATCAGGTCTTCCTCGTATTCGGGAGAAGGGAGCATCGCGCCGAGGCTTTCCGCACCGAGGGTGTCGGCCAGCTTGGCCAGGGAAACATGGACGGTCCGCACGCTGAGGCCTTCGGTATCGGCGGGGAGCAGGAGCTTGAGCAGGTCGAAGTAACGGAGGATGCCGACGAGGTTGCCTTCATCGTCCTCCACGGGGACGCAGCGGATTTCCGCGGCAAGCATCCGGCGGTAGGCGGTGAGGAAGGTGTCCGCAACGCAGACCTTGATGACCTTGCGGTGGCAGATCATGGCCGAGTTCACGCGGACGTCCGTGAGCATCATCGGCGCGTCGAGCCCGGCCTTTTCGAGCACCCATTTGGTGCGTTGGGAGATGGCCTTCGGTTCCTCACCGACGGCACGGAGCAGCGCCGCGTAGCCAATGGCGGAGCAGATCGCGTCGGTATCCGGGTTCTTGTGACCGATGACGTAAAAGGGCGGGGAGGACGGCATGGGTGGAGGCTGTCTGGCGATTTTATCCCTCCAAGGGGGGAACTTCAAGGTTCATCAGGCCCCCGAATGGATTATTCGGCCTGCGTGAAAAGGGAGGCCGCAAAACCTTGAGTGGCAACCAGAAAGTGTGCCTGGGAGGTCGCTAACTCTCGGAAAAACAAAGGGTTAACCCTTTGTTTTGCGGGATTGCGCCGGTTTGATCACAGAAGAATAGGTCTTCGATACTCGACCGGAATTCGTGATGATTCCGGCGTCCTTGAGCGTGCCTGTCCGCTGGACATCGCTCATTTTTTTCAGACGACCCTCTGCAGTCTTCCAAATTTCTGAAGGCGAACTCTTTTTGGAAAGTTGTGATGCCTGCTTAGCCACAGCTCTATTGTGGCAAAAAATAGCCTACAATGCAAGCGGTATCCCGAATGGCGATTTGTATGTGGCTGCGTCGTTTGATTCCGGATCCGGGAAACACGGCTTTCCCTTCCTGGAACACGCCGCGAACGGATTGGATCTGAAACCCTGCCGCTTTTTCAAATCGGCTGATTGTCCAATTCACTACCGCACAATCTGCCCGACGAAGAAGGAGATCCGGATCACTTCTGCCCAATGGAGTGTTTTTCGGGAGTTTTTTATTGGAGGCAGCGAGTGCTATCTCGAACTCTGGGTACGCAAGTTCCAGCACATCGGTGTACTCTGAATCCAACAAATCAAAGCAATTTCCCAGTTGGATGACTGCTCCTAGAACCGAGGGACTGTGTATCTTCTTTCTGGCCTTTAACTGATTTGCCCACTCCAAGGCGCGGGCTTTTCCAGACTCCCAGAAATAGATTCCCTCGCCGAGCCAATCATACTCGTTGGTGCTGGGTTTAAGCGTGTCCTCCCCTTTCAAAACCCGGTCTCTAACGCTGAGATCGCACCCATGATAACCAAATATTAGCTGTTGGTATTCAAGTTGTCTCACGGCAATTCCGTCTAATGGTGATTTTTGATCAGATCGACTTCAACTGGGATTTTCTCACATCCTCTCCGGGACCTCGATCCCCAGCAGATGCAGCCCCTGCTTGAGCGTCCGGGAAGCCAGTTCGCAAAGCGCCAGCCGGCTGAACTTCGTCGCCTCGTCCGGCGCTTTCAGAACCGGGCAGGCCTCGAAAAAAGAGTGAAACGCCCGCGCCAGCTCCAGCACGTAGTTCGCCAGCAAGTTCGGCCGGAATTCCTCCAGAATCGTCGGCACCACCTCGCCGAAGCGCGTGATCAGGCGCACCAGGTGGATCTCCGCCGGCTCGGTGAGCGTGATCTGCGCCGAGGCCACGTCAAAGGGCTCGTCGAGCTTCCGGAAGATCGAGCGGATCCGGACATGCGAGTACTGGAGGTAAGGCGCCGTGTCTCCTTGCAGCGCGAGCATCCGTTCCCACGAGAACACGTAATCGGTCAGCCGGCCTTGGGAAAGCTCCGAGAATTTCACCGCGCCGATGCCGACAATTTCCGCGATCTTCGCAGCCTCGTCGCCTGCGAGGTCCGGGTTCTTCTCGGCGATCACCTTGGCGTCGCGCTCGACGGCTTCCTCCAAAACTTCGACAAGGCCCACATTTTCACCGGAGCGGGTGCGCATGATCTTCCGATCATCTCCGAGGATCGAGCCGAACTGGATGTGCTGATAGTCGCAGGTTTTTCCCCAGCGGGCCGCGGCATCGAAGATCTGGCGGAAATGGAGCTGCTGGGGCGTGCCAACGACGTACCAGATGTGGTCCGCCTTCCACTCGTCGATGCGGTACTGGACCGTGGCGAGGTCGGTGGTGGCATAGAGGAAACCGCCGTCCGCCTTCCGGATGATCGCGGGGTTGTCCGTCCAGCCCTCCTCCTTGTGGACGAGGAAGGGGTCATCCTCCTTCGGCTTGGTGCCGTCGGAAAAAATGCAGACTGCCCCGGCGCTCTCCCGGGCGAGGCCTTTTTCGAGGAACTCCTCCACGATCCCGGCGAGGCGGTCGTTGTAGTAACTTTCGCCC
The DNA here is from genome assembly GCA_964247045.1 of uncultured Verrucomicrobiales bacterium. GTDB lineage: Bacteria > Verrucomicrobiota > Verrucomicrobiia > Verrucomicrobiales > Akkermansiaceae > Luteolibacter. The sequence goes on from CAXTTX010000132.1 coordinate 11,242, forward strand.
AGCCAGTGGTCGAACTTCACGTCGAGGCGGTCGTAGATCTTCTGTAAACCGGCCTTCGAGACATCGATGCACTGCTGCCAGATCGCGAGGTTCTCCGGGTCGCCGGCCTGCAACTTCACGAGCTCCGCCTTGCAGGCATCCAGCACACCGGCTTCCTCCTTGATCGAGGTCACCTTCCGATAGACGCGGACGAGCTCGGAGATCGGGTCGGCGGCGAGGGCTGCCTCATCGAGGAAATTCTTCCACCCATAGATGATCATGCCGAAGCCGGTTCCCCAGTCACCGATGTGATTGTCCGTGATGACATTGAACCCGAGGAAGCGGGCGATGCGCGCCAGCGAGTCACCGATGATGGTCGAGCGGATGTGCCCCACGTGCATGGGCTTCGCGACGTTCGGCGCGGAGAAATCGACGACGACGGTCTTGCCCTCGCCCGTGGCGGGGACGCCCAGGCGTTCGTCGCGTAGCAAGATGGCGGCGCGCGAGGCGTAGGCCTCGGGAAGGATGCGGAAGTTGATGAAACCGGGCCCGGCGATGTCCGCGGTGGCGATGTCCGCGATGTCGAGATGGCCGATGATTTCCTGGGCCAGGGCGCGGGGATTGGTCTTGTGCTGCTTGGCAAGGACCATGGCCGTGTTTGACTGATAGTCGCCAAATCGGAGGTCCGCGGCGGGAGTGACGGCGGCGGAGACGGGTTCGCCCAAGGTGGCGGCTAGAGCCGCGGCCAG
>CAXTTX010000133.1:0-11849 GCA_964247045.1 uncultured Verrucomicrobiales bacterium
CTTCCCCACCCCCGGCAGCCGGTCCCCCCACCCCTCAGGATCTCTTCTTCTTCGGCGTCGCCGCCGTCTTCCTCTCATCCGGGAAACTCAGGACACGCGGCACCCGCGTCTCCGGCTGGGCGAGGATCACGAACAAGGTGCGGACGGACGGCTCGTGCAGCCACGTCGCCTCGCACAGCGGATACAGTTTTTCATCCCCCGGCCTGCGGTAGGAAAGGCTCACGGGGAAGTCACCCCGCTGCTCCACGGGCGCTTCCATGGTCGCCGTCGCATCCGGCTCCAACGCCAGGGCTTGGGAACCAATGGTGCCCTTCACCGCATTCGGACTGAGGTTGAACCACAGCATCTGGCCGGCCTTGAATTTCGCGGCCGTCCCGTCGATGACCTGGAGCTTCACCGGGGCCACCGGGTTGGACGGATCGGAAAGCACCAGCAGGAGAAAGTCCGTCACCGCTTCGCCGACGGTCGCCTGCGGGGCCGCAGGGTCGATTTCCGTGCCTTCGGCGGGAGGCGCGGGCAGCAGCCGGACGACGATTGGACCCGGGGCGAGATGATAGACCGGGGAAAGGTTCATCCCCGGCAGTTCCACCGCTTGCGAGGTCTTGCCATCGTGGAGCTGGAGTTTGTCCGGCGCTCCCTCCGGGGCACCGGGGAAAACGAGCCGGCAGGTGCGGTCGCCTTTCGTTCCGGCCGGGGCCTTGGGTTCGGCGGCGGCCAATGCCGGCAGGATCAGGGGCAGGAGGAGAAGCAGGCGCATGGGTTTTCGGGGTTTATGAAAACAGGCTTCTATCACGCCTCCCCCGGCCAAATCCAGACAAAGCTCGAAATTCGTGCCCTACCCCCCGAAACGGGGAGGATTGCGCCTCCCGGGCTTGCCCCCTGCCCTCACCCGGTTTAGCTAGCGGCGTGAAACGACGCTCCTTCAGCTTCCTGCTCGCCCGGCGCTACCTCAACCCGCGCCGGTCGATGCTCTCCTCCTTCAGCCTGATCTCGCTGATCGGGGTGATGCTGGGCGTGCTGGCGCTCGTCGTGGTCATGGCCGTCTACTCCGGCCTGGAGCGCAGCACGAAGAAACGCCTGCTCGGCTCCACCCCGCACGTCCTGATGCGCAACCTCCACTCGGAATTCCCCGATGGCCGCATGGACCCGCAGATGGCCGCCGACGCCATCGCCAGGGCGAAAAAACTGGCCCACGTGGAAGCCGCCACCCCCTACATCGCGGACAGCGTGGTCATCGACGCGCCGGTCGAACAGGAGCACGTCGCCTTCCGCGGGGTGGACACTTCCGATCCCGCCCAGGTCCAGGGCATCCGCGACATGCTCGACCTGAAAGGCCACCCCGGCTCCACCGCGGACCTCGGCATCGAGGACCGCGCGGTCATTTCCTCGCTGGTCGCGAACCGGCTGGGCATCACCGTGGGTGACAAGATCAACCTCGTGTCCACGAAGAACGCGAAGGAGATCCTGCGCGTCAACAAGATCGCCGGGGATCCTCCCGTCCGCGAGGCCTTCGCGGAGATCTGGAAGAAGACCACCACCGCCATCAACGCCGGCTGGAAGGCGGACGGGGAAAAATTCACGCTGCCAGCCGCCGTCTATCGGGAAGCCTATCAGCCCTTGCTGAACATCTACAATGGAGAGATCCGCGACGCGGAGCGGGAACTGCTCCTCGGCATCCTCACCGGCATGGACCAGAGCACGGAAGACGGCGAAGTCTTCCGTTTTCCCGCCGAAGCAAAACTCCAGGTCGAGAAAGCCATCGCAGACCTGAACGCCACCGACCGCGACAAGATGGACCTGGCGACCTACCGAGGCCTGAACACCCTGATCCTGCCGAAGGAAGTCATCGTCGCGGGTGTCTATCAGGCCTCGCAGATGACAGTGATGCCGGAGCTCTTCGTCCCCCTGCCACTGGCGCAGGACCTCGCGGGTCTGGGCGACGCGGTGCAGGGCATCTCCCTGCGGCTGGACGATCCATATCAGGCGGAAACCTTCGCTGCCGCTGCCGTAAACCAACTCGGCCCGGACTGGTCGCTGTTCACCTGGGGCCAGCAGTACGGTGCTTTCTTCTCGCTCATCGAACAGCAGCGGGCGATGATGTATTTCGTGCTGATTTTCATCATGCTCGTGTCCGCTTTCTCGATCATGGCGGTGATGTTCACCATCACCATCCAGAAGCGGCGGGAAATCGGCGTGATGAAGGCGCTGGGCGCGGCACCGGGGCAGATCATCCGCGTGTTCCTCCACCAGGGAATGATCCTGGGCACGCTGGGGGCCTTGCTGGGTGTCTTCCTCGGCCGGGTGGTCATCCATTTCCGTGGTGAGCTCCAGGCGGTGCTCCGGACGATGGGCTTCGACCCTTTTTCGTCCTCCTTCGTGGGCTTTGACACGCTGCCGGCGCACAACAATCCGGTCGAGCAGGCGGTATTCGCCCTGGTGGCCTTCCTCCTGTGCTCGCTGGGTGCCCGCCTTTTTCGCCGCCCGCAGCGACGCGGCCAAATCCCTCCGCAATCTCTGACCCATGGAAGTCTGGATCATCCGCGATGGGGAAAAGGTCGGCCCTTTCCATGATTTCGAAATCCGCGGCAAGATCGCCAGCCGCGAGGTGACGGGCGACACGGTGGGCTGGCACGAGGGCCAGGCGGCTTGGAAGCCGCTGCGGGAGATTCCCGTGTTCGAACGTGAGTTCGACGAGGCACCACGCCCGCCAAAGACGGAAAAGCTGGTTCCCGGCCGCTCCCCTGCCCCGGACGGGTCGCCAGGATCGCAACCGCCGCCGCTGCCGCGGAAACTCCACCTCATGCGCCGCTTCTGGGCCCGCTGGCTGGACATGACCTTTTACTGCGGCATCTGGTGGCTGGCGATGTGGGCAGCTGGCCAGAACATCGAGGGAGCGATGCTGAACGTGGGCGTGCTGTTCCTGCAATACGTGCCTTGGTTCGTCTTTGAAACGCTGCTCATCACCTACCGCGGGACAACGCCGGGCAAGTGGCTGCTCGGCCTGCGCGTGGTGAACGAGGACGGTTCCCTGCTGGACCTCGGGGCATCGACCAAACGCTCCGCGCGGATCCTTTTCACGGGCGTGGGCTTCGGTTTCAGCTGGCTGGCCGTGTTTTGCCAGGCCCTCAGCTACTTCACGACCCAGCGGCTCGGCAAACCGCTCTGGGACTACAGCGGCGGCCACCGGGTGGAAGGGGCGGAATTGCAACCCTTCCGCGTGGCCGCGCTGGTCATGCTTTTCTACGCCGGCATGCACATGAAACTCGTGGTGCAGACGCCGGTGCTGCTGCGCTTCATCGTCAAGGACAAGCCGGAGATGCGCGAGTTCGTCGAACAATGGCCGCTGTGGTACCTGCCGGAGCGGCACAAAAAATGAGCCGGCAACGGTTGGCGGTCCGGCAGACCCGGCCTTGATAAATCAAGGGTTGCGGGTTTTCGGCAAAAAATCAGCTTGCCAATCCCCCCATACACTTCTATTCGTCCGCCCCCGCGCAATGCGGATCATTGAAGGCGAGGATAGCTCAGTTGGTAGAGCAGTTGGCTTTTAATCAATTGGTCCTGGGTTCGAGTCCCAGTCCTCGTACTTCTTTCAATGAACAAAGGACCCGGTCCTTTGCCCGCTCTCCGGATTCCCGGATGAGACCGGCATTTTCCAACAGCTCGTTGGGGATCACCATCGCCCTGTTCCGCCCCGGACGCCGCAATCCTTGAACTTGAGGACCGCGAATGGCGGGGTAACCGATGCATCACCCCGGGGGTGAGCGCGCTCCGCGCAATTACCCGAATACCTCTGTCAGACCGAACCTGGATCCGGGGGGCCCTGGGTGGCCACGGCTCCCGAGCGCCCGTCGATCTCCGCCATCACCAGCGGGCAAACAGGTGGCCGTTCCGGACCGGACAAGATGTCACCGGCCAGATCATCCATGCGGACAAAGCGGACTCCCTTCTGGATGAAAGCGACCAGCAATTCGGTGAACAAGGGCCGCTTCATCATCCCCTCGACCTCGGCATGGATCGTCAGCACGTTCGGCCGGCCCTTCATGAGCAGATCGAGATAGTGGCCGACGATCTTGCTATCAGGAAACGCGGGACGCCCGAGAAGTTCGTCGAGCGTGGGCAAGGTCGTGGGAATCTCCAAGGTCTTGAAAACCCGGTCGCCAATCCTGGGGTAGTAGGGCCGCACACCGCGGGAGTCGCTGGAATAAAGCAGTCCCGCTTCATCGTAGACATCGCGGCTGTTCGCATTCGCCTGCCAACCCGGGGCACCGGCGGTGAGCGCCGATTGCCGGAACACACGGCGGTATTCATACTTGGCCCGCTCGAACTCGGCACGGGTTTCCTCCAGGGACATCCGGTGTAGGTGATCCTGCCACTCGAAATGGTCATGGCAATGGATGCCGGTTTCGAAGCCCGCTTCTTTCGCCCTCCGCATCACGGCGAGATGACGCTTCCCGATGTGTGGCGGGGAAAGAAGCGTGCCATTGAGGAGCGTGCGGATGCCATACATCTTCACCACGCTGGTCCGGCTGACTTTCTTAAAGAAGCCGGGCCGGAACACCCGGCTGATGGCCTTGCCCGTGTTATCGGGACCCAGGGAAAACAGGAATGTCGCGCGGACGGAATGCATTTCCAGCAGCGAGATCAGAGCGGGTACCCCCTCGCGGGTACCCCGCTCCGTATCCACGTCGATCTTCAGCGCTACAACCGGATTCATACCAGGGCAGGCTCGAGCGTCAGGTCGTAATCCTCCTGCTTGAGATGATAGTCCAGGGTCAGGCGGATGGCGGTGCGGAGATCCGTTTTCGGCTCCCAGCCGAGCGCTTCCCTCGCGGCGGTGATCGATGGCACGCGGGTGTGGATGTCCTGATAGTATTTGCCGAAGTATTCCATCGAGGAAACCGAGATCACCTCCGCCTTCTCCGCATGGTCCCGGTATTCCGGATACTCCATGAAGGCTTCAAGGATGATTTCCGCAAGCCCGGCAACGGACACGTTGTTTGCCGGATTTCCAATGTTGAAGATCTTCCTCGAAGCGGAGCCGTTCCTGTTTTCAATGATGCGGAGTAGGCAATCCACGCCATCCTCGATGAAGGTGAATGATCGGCTCTGCGAGCCGCCATCCACCAGCTGGATCGGCTTCCGGAAGATCACGTTGCTGATGAACTGGGTGAAGAGACGGGAGCTGCCCTCCTTGGGCTCCATCACGTTGTCGAGCTTCGGCCCGATCCAGTTGAAGGGCCGGAAAAGCGTGTAGTCGAGATTGTCGCGGACGCCGTAGGCATAGATGACGCGGTCCAGAAGTTGCTTGGAGGCCGCGTAGATCCAGCGCTGCTTGTCGATGGGACCGTAGACCATGTTGCTGGTGCCCTCGTCCAGCACCTCTTCCGGAGACATCCCGTAAACCTCCGAGGTGGACGGGAAGACCAGGCGCTTCTTGTACTTCACACATTTCCGCGCGATCTCAAGGTTCGCCTCGAAATCCAGCTCGAAGACGCCCAGGGGATTCTTCACATACTGCGCCGGATTCGCGATCGCCACCAACGGGATGACCACGTCGCATTTCTTGATGTGATACTCGATCCACTCGCGGTTGATGGTGATGTCTCCCTCGACGAAGGAAAACCGCTTGTGGCCGAGAAGATGGGACAGCTTGTTATCGCCGATGTCCATGCCATACACTTCCCAGTTTTTCCTGGCGAGGATGGTATCGATCAGGCTGCTGCCGATGAAGCCGTTGGCTCCGAGGATGAGTATTTTGAGAGGTGATTGCGACATGGGAGGTCAGTGTTGGAGTAGCGAGCCTTCCGCAGGCACTTGGGATGGCGTTCCGCGCCATTCGGTGCGGGTGAGTTGAAGCGCGCCATCGCCGGTGGCCACGATGAAGGGTTCGAGGGAAAGGATCTGGCCCGGCTGGCCGGAAAGTCCGGGTGCGGGGATGGCCCACCACACCATCAGCCTCGCGCCGGCGAACCCGGAGAACGCGCCGGGATAAGGATCAGCGACCGCGCGGATGAGATTGAAGATCTCCAGCGACGGGCGGCTCCAGTCGATGCGCCCATCCTCCGGCGTGCGTCCTCCGAAGTAGCTGGCCTTCGAGTCGTCTTGGGCGGTTTCCTCCGCCGTTCCCGCGAGGAGGGAGTTGATCTGGCGGGCCAAGACGGTAACGGCGCAGGGCATCACCTTGCGAAAGGCTTGTTCAGCGGTGTCACCAGGCGCGATGTCCGCGCCCTCCTGGTCGACGATTGCTCCGGCATCGGCGCGTTTCACCATCCGGTGAAGCGTCATGCCGATGCGGCTCTCGCCATGGAGCACCGCCCAATTGATGGGTGCGCGTCCGCGGTAGGCGGGAAGGAGGGAACCATGCATGTTGAAGGCTCCGAGTGAGGGAATGCCGAGGATCTCCGGAGAGATCATGTGCCGGTAATAGACCGAGAGGATCAGATCCGGCTTCATTTCCCGGATCTTCGCGATCCATTCCGGGGTATTGGGAGAATCCGGGGTAAAAACGGGGATGCCACGCTCCCGGGCGGCCGCCGCGGGGGTCTTGAACCAGATCTTCTCGTCCGGGTTATCCTTGTGGGTGACGAGTCCGATGACGTTGTCTCCCCGCTCCAAAAGAAGATGCAGGCAATTGAAACCGACTTCACTGTAGCCAAAAAAGAGGATTCTGGGATTACTCATACGAAAATCATTCAAGGATATGGCTGACGTGATAGCGCGTGCGCCCGCGAACGACCTGATAGGTCCGGCCCATGTACTCGCCGATAAGTCCGATCCCCACCATGCAGACGCTGATGAGGAAAAAAAGGATGCCGAAAAGGGTAAACAGCCCGCCCTCCTCGGGGCCGATCACCAGCCGCCGTGTACCCAGGACCATGACAAGGATGAACGAAAAGGCCGAGCACAGCATCGCGAAGATCGTGAAGAGCTGCAGCGGCGCCGTGGTGAAGTAGGTGATGAGATCGAAATTCAGGCGGATCAATCGGTACACCGAATAGTTCGAGGCACCGGAATGCCGTTCCTCATGGGCAACGGGAACCTCGACGGGCCGTTGCGCCAGGCTGTAGGCCAGCGCGGGAATGAAGGTATTCACGGCACCGCTGCGGACCACCGCGTCCACCACTCCACGGGAATATGCCCTGAGCATGCAGCCCTGGTCCGTCATCCGGATGCTGGTGGTCCGTGCGCGGACCCAGTTAACCGCCTGCGAGACCCGCCGGCGGAAGAAGGAATCCTGCCGGTTCTGGCGCACGCCCCCCACGCAATCGTATCCCTCATTGGTTTTCGCGAGCAGGTTGGGAATCTCCTCCGGCGGGTTTTGTAGATCCGCGTCGAGAGTGATGACAACATCACCACGGACCCGCTCGAGGGCAGCCATGACCGCCATGTGCTGTCCGTAGTTGGCATTGAACTCGATCACCCGCGTGACCTCGGGCCTGATGGCGTGTTGGGCTGCCAGCAAGTCACGGGAGCGATCGGCGCTGCCGTCATTGGTGAAGATGATTTCATAGCTCCGGTTCAAGGCATCGAGCACCGGATAGAGCCGGGCGAAAAGCACGGGCAGGTTTCCCTCCTCGTTGAAAACGGGGATAACCACGGAGAGTTCAACTTTTTCGCCAGGAGTCATGCTTTCAAAGCTTGGATCAGGCTGTCCACCACCCGCTTTACATCCGCGATGGCCATGGTGGGAAACAACGGCAAGGTCAGGATATTCCGGCCAGCGTGTTCCGCTTGAGGAAAGTCGCCTTCCTGCCACCCGGCCGCGCGGTAAAGGGTGAAAAGATGAATCGCCGGATAGTGGACTCCCGTGGAGATTCCATCGTCCGCCATGCGCTTCATGACCTCCGCTCTTGTTGGTGTCCCCAGCGCCCCCGAAAGCACCACTTGGAACATATGCCAGTTTGACTGATCGAAATCCGGAACGGGTAAGGCGAGCCCAAGCGACCGGACTTCAGGACGGTCCAAGTGGGTGAAGTATTCGCGGGCAAGCGCGGCGCGGAGGGCATTGAACTCGTCAATACGCGCCAGCTGGCCGATGCCGACGCGGGCGGCCACGTCCGTGAGATTGAACTTCCCGCCGAGCACCGCGACATCCATGGAGTCGATGCCGGAACGAACGACGCCCTGCAGCCGATATTGCTCTGCAAGCCTCGCCTCTTCCTCGCCCGACATCACGAGGCATCCGCCCTCGATGGAGGTGAGGTTTTTGTTCGGATGAAAACTGAAGGATACCAGATCACCCGTTGAACCGATGCACCGCCCCTTCCACGAGCTGCCGAGGGATTGGGCGGCGTCCTCGATGACCCGCAGGTCGTTGAGAATGGCAATTTCATAGAGCTTGTCGCGGTCCGCGGGAAGTCCGGCGAGATCGACGGGCATGATTGCCTTCGTCGCGGGCGTGATGGCGGCGGCTACCGCGCCCATGTCGATGTTGCGGGTGAAGGGATCGATGTCGACGAACACCGGTTTCGCACCCACCGTCAGGATGACATTGCTGGTGGCCACCCAGGAAAGCGGCGTGGTGATCACCTCGTCACCCGGTCCCACACCCGCAAGCCGGAGCGCGATCTCCAGGGCGGCAGTCCCGGAATTGAAAACCCGCACCGGGCGTCCGCCGAAGAGCGCCGAGAGCCTCGCCTCGAATTCCTTCACCTTGGGACCCGAAGTGATCCACCCGGAGCGCAGCACTTCCACGACACCGGCGATGGTTTCCTCGTCGATGGTCGGGCGGGTGATGGGAAGCATGGCGCTCATGATCTGGGCAGGGCCGGGGCAGATTCCTTTGGCTTGGACACCAGGATGAAGCGGTCCGTCCTCGCGATGACCTCGTGGGGGATCCGCGAACCGGAGAACCAGGCGTCGTAGGTATTTTTCCTCACCACGGCGTAGGCATCCCCGGGACGATCCCACTCCGCTGTGAAATCCTCGCGGGCGAAGAACCGCTTTGATGTCAGGTTCGGCTCGGCATCGATGCCGTAGGACAATTCCCCACGGTAATCGACCACGCTGATGAGCCTGTCCAGATAGACCGGCAGGTCCTGGGTGTAGGCACCCACGCTGTAAATCCGGTCTTCCGGCTTGAGCATGGGTTTCAGGACAGCGGCGAGCTTGTGGGTGGATGTCTTGTCAACGAAGCGGGAGCCGATGTTCGTCACCAGGAGGAAACCGGAGCTGGAGACGAGAACCGCTGCCAGGACCAGGCGGGTCTGGCAGCGGCGCAGCCCGAGCATCGCGATGCTGAAGCCCAACAGCATGAAGCTGCCGAGGATCTTCCGCAGCGCCGGCAATGCCGCCGAAAGATCCGGCTGTTTCTTCGGGCCGGGCACGATGCAAGCGGCGACGGCGAGCAAGGCGGCGGTCCCGATGAAACTCCAGGTTGATATCTTGAACCCGCGCGCGGGTTGCCCGTTCCACAATGTCGAAAGCGCCCTCGCGAGCAAGACCGCCGCGGCCGGGAAAACCGGCAAAATGTAGGGCACCAGTTTCGACTGGGACTTGGAGAAAAACGCGATGACGAAGACGATCCAGATCAGGAAGAACCACGCCTCGGCATGCTCATGACGTTGCTTCCATCCGCCGCTGAAAGACCGGTGCCACGCCGAGGGGAGGAAGAATGCCCAGGGCATCAGGCCACCGATGAAAACCGGCAGGAAGAACCACCACGGTTCATTCCTTTCGTGAATCTGTGTCGTGAAGCGCAGCCAGTGTTCATGAACGAAATAGAAATTCAAAAAGTCCGGATTCGCCCGCGCCGCGAGGACATGCCACGGCCCCGCGATGGCCAGCAGGACAAGAGTCCCCATGACCGGATAGAAGGGCCACAAGGTGCGCCATCGGTTGAGCAACAGAACCCACAGGAAAATAACTGCCCCAGGTATCGCGATGCCGATCAAGCCTTTCGACAAGGTGGCAAGCGCCATGAAGATGTAGAAACCGACGAACATCCAACGGCGGCGCTTCCCCGGGAGCTCGCGCATGGCGAGGATGAAGGTGAAAAGCGAGCCGGCCATCGCCACCGACACGACCATATCCAGGAGGATGATCTGGCTCAATGCATAGTAATAGACCGTGGTCGCAAGGATCACGGCCGACCAGATGCCGGTTTGCCGTCCGTAGATCACGCGTCCCGCCACATAGGTTAAGAGCACGCCGGCCACGGCGAACAAGCCGCCCCAGATTCGCGCCGTGAATTCATTCACGCCGAACGCGCGGAACGTCAGCGCGGAGAGCCAATAGACCAGCGGCGGCTTTTCAAAGTATTTCACGCCATTCAGACGTGGCGTGACAAAGTCACCGGTGGCGGCCATTTCCCGCGGGATTTCCGTGTAGCGTCCTTCATCGGGATTCCCGAGCGGCCTGAGGCCGAGCAGCGCGCAGAACCACAGGGTGGCGACCGCAAGCAGGATCGTGACATCTTTTCTCCACGAAAGAGCCTGGGCCTTCGGGGCAACCGGGGGCTCGTTCAAAGTGGGAGAAAGCTGCGTTGATAACATTGCCAGGAGCCAAGAGGCTGGCAGACCAATGATGAGAGGTTCATGAGAGAGGGAGATTTGACGGGTCTTGCGGCCAATCAACCCTACCGACCTGGGATTCCGCTCGTTCTCACGGATCTCTCATCATCCGGCTGCTAAATCCGGAGGTGTTGAGGCTCCTGACGTATTCTTCCCCGGTTTCCGGGGGCACCGCGGCCGCCCAACAAGCACCATCATCCTCCACGTGAACTCTTTGAAAGCCCTCCTCGCGGACCGGAAGATCCGCACGGGTCTCGCGGTCCTGATTGTCTTATCCTGCGCCGGATTGCTGGCCGCTTGGCAAGCTGGCATTGACGCGCGCACCTTGAAGTCGTGGTGGCAGTTCACGCAATCCTACCTCGCGGCGCATCCCGGAACTCTATTCGCAGGGTTGGTGATTCTCCCGGGCCTCCCGATTCCCACCAGCGCCCTCCTTTTCGCGGCGGGCATCGCCTGGCGGGACCATCCGCTGATGGCCTGTGGATTGTGCCTGCTGGCAATGGCACTGAACCTCGCCTGGACCTACTGGCTTGCCGCGAGCCCGGCGCGGAACGCCATCCGCCACGTGCTGGGCCGGGCTGGATTCGATATCCCGGAATTGCTTCCCCAAAACCAATTGAAGCTGGTGCTGCTGCTGAAGCTGACGCCTGGCATCCCTTTCTTCGTCCAGAATTACCTCTGCGGCATCCTGCGGGTTTCCTTCGTCCTCTACATGTCGGTCTCCATGCTGTGCAACGGCCTGATTGGAACAGGCATCGTTCTCAGCGGCGTGGGTCTGGGGGATGGCAAACTCACGCCACTCCTCACCGGTCTCTCGCTGGTTTCCGCCGGTGTCGTGTTGACCCACTGGGTGAGAAGCTGGCTGGAGAAGCGCAAGGTGGGCCTTGAACGTAGCCTGGATGATGGCTCCGGCGCCTCGAAGGACTCCATCTGAGAATAGTTCAGATTCCGGTTGGGGCGGAGGGGGAACGAGCGCATCGTTGTGGTCTTGACCACGAACTCCACGAAATCCCTGATAGCCGATACCTTGAGAATTGGAGCGATCGGTGCGGGAGGTTTCGGTCTCTACGCGCTGCAACAGTTCCTCCAAGTTCCCGGGACACGGCTTGTCGCCATCGCCGGGACGCATCGCGAGGCGGCGCTGGCGATGGCCCGCCGGTTCGGAGTGGAGGATGTGGTGGAAACCGACCTGCTGCTTGCCAATCCGGAGATCGATCTGGTTTACATTGCCACGCCTCCGTTCCTTCACTTTCCGCAGGCAAAGGCCGCGCTGCTGGCTGGCAAGCACGTCATCTGCGAGAAGCCGTTGGCGATGACGGTCGCGCAGGCGGACGAGCT
>CAXTTX010000134.1:0-959 GCA_964247045.1 uncultured Verrucomicrobiales bacterium
GACCGCCTTGACGGTGGGGGAGTCCGGAGTTTCGGGCGGATAGATTTCGAGCACGGTTTCGGTCGAGGAGCCGAAGGACGTCAGCGCGATCTGCGTGGTCTTGGCGGAAGAACCCGCCGGTGCCGCGGGAAGCGTGACCGCGGAGCGGTCGTAAACCTTCACGGCCTGCAATTCAAAGAGACCCTCGCGCAGGCTCTTCATGGCCGCCGGATCCGTGGCCAGGGGGAGGGGCTTGATGATGCGCCAAGGGGACTTGGGACTTTCCCGGGAGAGGATGGGTTCACCTTCGCCATTCAGGATGCGGATCTTCTGCAAGCCGATGGGGTTGAAATAAAACGGATGGTGGTCGCGCAGAAACTTGAGGCCGTCCTTGAAGAGCGGGGTGATGTCGCCGATGGAACCGGTGGCGGCGTAGATGAAGCGCTTGTGGTTCTCATCGCGCGGCTGGATGAAGAAGGTGGGGAGCGGTTTTTCCACATCCTTCACGGTGGCGAGCCAAGGAGTCTGACGGCCCAGCTTGTAACGGGCGAGCTGTTTGCGACCGGCCCCCTCCAGGCGGATATCGACCCCGCTTTCCTTGAGGCCGGCTTTCTGGGGATCGATCTCACCGATGCCGGCGAAGTCCTCGACCTTGAGGCCGAGGGTGAAGTCGATGATGCCAACGGCGGCGCGGGGATCCATGCGATCTTTCCAAGGTGCGGTGGCCTGCCAGCCGTTAGGGCCGAGTTCGAAAGTGGCGGTGACGCCATTGGTGGTGATCCGCATGGATTTCACATCCGCAGAGGTGAAGTTCGCCTCCGTGTAGATCCGGTCGCCGACCTTGACCGGAGGAGCGCCCAGCAGTTCCTCGAAATTTTTGCCGGATATCAGCCATCCGGCGGCGGTGACGGAGGCAGCCGCGAGCAGCGCGAGGATGAGGGTGACTCCGAAGGAACGCATGGCGGCAATCAGGCGCGGCG
>CAXTTX010000134.1:969-9944 GCA_964247045.1 uncultured Verrucomicrobiales bacterium
CGAGGACCAGACCATGGCACCCGCCATGAGCAGGAAGACAGGCAGAAAGAAAAGGTTTATCCGGTTGATGAAGGAAACCTGGGAGTCGAGGAGCGGCAGCTTGTAGGTGCGGAGGGACCGGGGGCCGACGCCCGCGAGCACCTGGCGGTTGACCAGCCAGTTCACGGAAGCCGCGAGGAAGTCCATGTTGTCCGCGCGCTTCCGGGAAGGATCGAGGAAATCGGTATTTGCCATGATGAACATGCGGGAGGTGTCCTCGGAGAACTTGTCATTGCCGGCGGCGCCGCGAGTGACGGCGGCGGCCATCATGAGGGGGCCCTTGTTGTCTTCCTTCTCGTCGAAGGCGACGTCCTTTTCGCCAAACCGGGTCTCGCCCCAAAACTCCGGTTTCGCCTGGATGAGGGGCATCGGATAGATCTGGCGGTTCATGAGATCCTCGGCGCTTTCCCGGACTTCGAGCGAGGAGGTGGCACCTTCCAGCGAGGTTTCGAGGATGCCGAAGTCCTTGGTGAAATCAATGCCCTGGGTGAAATTGCCTTTTGCGGTGGTGTCGAGGTAGTCCTTGGTGCGGGTGATGATGCGGTCCTTGCGCGGGGTGACGCCGTTCGCGCGGAGGAACATGCGGAGCTTCGGAGGAGTCTCGCCGGGAGAGAGAAGGAGGAGCAGGGCGGCGCGGGGGGTGTTCCAGTATTTTTCGAGGACGGCGAGTTCCGAGTCCGAGAAGTCATATTTCGGGGCGATGAGGGCAAGCCCTTCCGCATCCGCGGGTATGCTGTCCAAGCCGGAAAGGCTGAGTCCCTTCAACTCCACGTTCTGGAAGAGGAGGGTTTCGCTGAGGGACTTTAGGGGGGAGTTTTCGCCTTCCGCATCCAGACGGCTCTTGTCGGCGAGGAAATACATCAGGCGGGCGCGGCCCTCGATGGCCTCGCGGAGGCGGCCGGTGAGGACGTCCTCGATGCGGGAGCCGGTGATTTTCCGCTGGGTGTCAGTGGAGAACACCAGGAGGTCCTCGGCGACGACGACCTTCACGTGCGGGTTGAGGATGCGGTTGCCGTCCTTATCCTGGTTGGAAACGAGGCTGTCGTCGATCCGGGCATCCATGATGATGAGATCCTTGGTGAGAGGCAGGCCGTAGGTGGCGGTGACTTCCTGCGTGCGGTCCGAGCTGCGCAGGGGATCGACGACTTCCAACTGGATTTTATTCCCGGAAAGACGGGAGTATTCCCCGGCCAAGGAACGTACGGTTTCGTAGAGAGGCGAGCTCCTGCGGTAAGCCATGATCCATTTGATGGGCTTGGCGTGCCCGGTGAGAGCCTTGCCGGAAAGATAGGACTCCGTCCTGGCGGACAGGGTGTATTTTCCTTCCAGGGTGAGATCCAGCTTCTTGAAATACTTCGCCGAGAGGTAGTTCAGGGCGAGAAGCAGGATTGCCAGGAAGATGATCTGGAGAAGGGAAAGGGTGCCCGTTCCCCAGCGGTTCAAGGGGCGGGCGGGTTTCCTGGGTTTCGGCTCGGGTGGAGTCTCGGACATGCGGAAGGAACAGAAAGTTCAGCGGCGCCAGCGGCGGTAATCCACCACCTGATAGGTGAGGAACAGGACGAACACGGCGAGACTCAGGAAGTAAACCGCGGGGCGGGTGTCCAGGTTGCCGCTGGTGAAGTAATGCAGGTGAAGTTGGGCGGAGATGTAGTTGAACAGCTCGAAGCCAGGGAAGGTTTCGCCCCAGATGAAGGTGACATAGCCGAGGAAATACAGGATGATCAGGATGCCGATGGTCATGATGCCGGCAATGATCTGGCTGGAGGTGAGGGCGGAAGCGAGGCAGCCGATGGCGGTGAAGGCCGCGCCCATGAGCATGACGATGGCGAAGGCCCCGATGAGGGCGCCGGGCGCGTAGGCGGGGGGGACGTCGGTCACCCACTCGAACATCTTAAATTGGATGAGGCCCGGAATCCACAGGGTGGTGTAGAAGGCCATGGCCGCGGAGTATTTGGAGAGGACGACCTGCCAGGTGCGGACCGGGGCGGTGAGTAGGGTTTCCAAGGTGCCGGAGCGTTCCTCCTCCGAGAACAACCGCATGGTGATGAGGGGGAAGATGAAGAGGAAATAGAACCAGAACAGCGGGGTATGGAAGGTGACGTAAACGAGGCTGTCCTGCACGGGAGTGTCCCGGAAGCCCTTCATGGCCGTAGAGAGGGAAATCCCCTGCATGATGGTGACGAAGGCCAGCACGAACCACCCGAAGGGCGTGAGGAAATACCCTTTGAGTTCTTTGATAGTCAGGATTCGAAACAATCTCATGGTCCGGGAGGGCTTTGGTAAGGCATTCCCGGAACAAGGCAAAGGCAAAAGGGCGGGGGTGGGCGAGGGCAGGAAGTCCCCGGAAGTGGATATTCCCTTGCCCCCGGGGCTTTTCATGGATTTTTCATGGTTCCGTCATCCGGCAAGAACCCGGAAGTCCCCAGAATCCTCCCATGATGCTCCGATTGCGACGAATGGCCGGCGTGCTGCTGCTCCTCCTCACCCTGGCGTTCGTGGCTTTTCCCTTCGGGAAGACCCTGTGGTTTCTCACGACCGATCCCGGGCTGAGATCCGCAGGCCCTTCGAAATATGCGTTCAACCTGCATGCTTCCCTGTCCGGCCGGCTGCCCGGATACGTAGACCGGCGGATTGCCTCGGGAGTGGCGGGACAGGTGTCGGTAGGGCAAATCACAGCCACTGAATCGCCGCTGTATGGCGCGTACTTTTATCTGCTGGCGACGGAGAACCTGCAGGCATTGTGGGAGAAGGATCCCACGCTGGCTGGCAGGGCACCGAAGGAAACCGGAGCCGAGGCGATCGAGGCCTGTGCGAGGATCATCCTGGATCCGGTACATGCGACCTGGGTCAAAAAGTACTGGGGTGAGGATTACGCGCGCGATCCGAATTGCTTCTACCGCATGCTGGTCATCGGTTCGCTGTCCGCGCATCACCATCTCACGGGAAAGACGGATCATCTCGGCTATCTCAAGGAGATGGTCAATGGACTGGCTTCCCACATCGATGCGTCATCCTCGGGACTGGTGGATGATTATCCCGACCAGTGTTTTCCCGCGGACGTGGTGGCGGGAATCGAGATGATCCTTAGGGCCGATCCCGATCGCAGGGCATGGGCGCAAAAGGCGTTCCGCAGGGTGCTGGTGAATTTTCCGGAAAAACTGCCGCCCTATATGGCGATCAGTAGCAACGGCAGGGAGCGCTCATCGGCGCGGGGATGCACCAATGGCTTTTTCTTTTCATATGCGCGGGAACTGGATCCGAAGATGGCGGATTCGCTCTATCAGATTTTGACCGATGAGTTCTGGCAGGAGGACGCGTGGCTGGCGGGTTGGAGGGAATTTCCCGCGGGAGGGGACGCGCCGGAATATTATATGGATGCGGATTCCGGACCGGTGCTGATGGGCTTCGGGACGGGGGCGACGGGGTTGGGTATCGGTGCCGCGCGTCTGCAAGGCGACCATCATCGGGCGGGAGTTCTGGGGGCGGAGATGATCGCGGCGGGGATACCGTTGCCGGATGGTTCGCTGCTGCTGCCGCGCCTCGTGTCCGACATGGAACATGCGCCGCATTTCGCGGAAACCGCGATCCTCCACCAGTTGTCGCTCACGGGAGGGAGCGCGGGTGAAAGAGCCGGGCTGCCGGGGATCGTGTGGCTGATCCTGGGAGCTGAATTGGTGCTGCTGGTGGTGCTTTGCTGGCTGGCGAAGCGAATGATCGTGCCGCGACGGAGGAGAGGTGTTCCTCCCCGTCTGCCGGTTTGAGTTGAGTTACAGCCGCGGTGCTGCCGGGAACCGTGGTGACTGGTGGCCGTCCACGAACCTTGTGCCTCGTTAGATACGAAACCACGTTGTGGTTTGAATCTATTTGTATGCTTAACCCGGGGTAGGCGCTTCGCGGTTCCCGCTTGCGCCAACCGCCGGGCTGGAGGATTCAACGCCGTTGGCGTTGGAAGACGGGGGCAGATTCGACGCCGGTGTCGTTTGAAGGCGGGCTGGTGGATTGGGAGGTGGCGGGAGCTTTCGGAATCCGCTGGAGGCGTGATCGGTGGGAATCCTTGCCTAATGTTATCACAAAGAAAACGGCCGGAAGCATCACGCTTCCGGCCGTCATCAGGAAACACTTGTCAGTCGATCACTCCGCCGGGACGACGGTGGCGAGGCCGACGTCGATGAACTGGCCGCCGCTGGTCTGGTGGCAATGGACGGCGATGGTGTTCTTGCCGGGGCGGAGGGTCTTGAGGGCTTTCTCCGAGATCGGCAGGGTCACGTATTTCGCGCTGAAGCCGGAGGGGCTGGCGGCGAGGACGCCATTGATATAGATCTCGGAATCCTCATCATAGTAGATTTCGAGGTGAAGCTTCGAAAGATCTACCGCCGACAGTTCGGGGAAGGTGAACTCGCGGCGGATCCAGATGTCGGAAGTGGTCCATGGGGTGAACGAGGACACACCCGGAGTTCCGGATTTTCCAAAGCCGCCTTTGCCGGTTTTCCATGATGAGGTGTCGAGGTCGGCAGCGAACCAGTTGTCCGAGGGCTTGGATGTGGTGTAGCTCCAAGTGGATTTTTCCACCTCGGCGGTGGGGACGACGTTGGTGACGACGGGGGGCTTGGGCATGGGGGCCCAGTTGGCGGCCTTGGTCTTGTCACGGCCGGCATATTTCGCCCAGAGCTGCGGGTGATAGAGGAGCTCCAGAAAGACGCCGCCGACGACCGGGCGGGCGGTGAAGCCTTCCTTCTTGCCGCTATCCGTCTTATACCAGTCGCCCATCGGCGCGCGGTCCGGAGTTTCGTCGAGGAACTTGCGGATGGGGGCGAGCAAGGCATCGAAGTCCTTGCGGTCACGGGTCAGCGTGGCGGTCCACATGATCCAGTCGAGCTTGGTGTATTCGCGACGGTTATCGAGGGGGAGGCCGTATTTGTTCTGTTTGGTGAGGTAGAAGTCGACTTCCTTGCGGCTGACAGAGTCGGGGAAGAGCTTCAGGTCGAGAATCTTGTCCCAGACGAGGTTGTACTTCTGGCTCCAGGTGCCGGGGCGATCGAATGCGAGGCGGCTGTGGGTGTCTCCGGTTTCCTTGATCCAACGGGCGGCGAATTCTTCCGCGGTCTTGCGGTATTCCGCCGCGAGTTCCTTGTCGCCACGCAGCTCGCAGAGATTGGCGAAGGCGCCGATGCCGCAGATGGCTTTCAAGGAAAGGTTCACGTTGTGGGCGAGGTGGCCGGCGAAGTCGTCCGTGCAAAGTTGGTTTTCCGGATCGAAGCCTTTTGCCTTGAGATAATCCGCCCACTTGACGAGCTGCGGCCAGTAGCGGCCGGCGAAGTCAGCGTTGCCTTCCATCTTCGCGACGGCTCCGAAAAGAAGCAGGAGGTTGCCGCTTTCCTCGACGGGCATCTGGTCGTGCTCGGTTTTTTCACCGCCGCCATAGACCTGGCCATTGGCGTGCGGATAGGTGCCGAGGTCATGCGGGGCGAAGGGGAATTTCCAACGGTCCGACACGGCGTATTCCATGAAGGGCACGATGAAGGACTTCGCGAGGGAGGGTCCGAGCAAGAGGAACTGGGGAGCCATCGGATAGAAGACGTCCGAGGTGGCGATGCAGCCGTTGCTGTGGTTTTCCTTGCTGAACTGGAGGGGCTGGCCATTGCGGTCCGCGACGAACTTGCCGGCGGCAAAGCACTGGCGGTAGGCGAGCGCGCCGAGGTAGGCGTAGTTGTCACCGCCGGCGGTCTTCAGGTCGTTGGTGAACTCCGCGTCGAATTTCTCGCAGCGGGTGAGGAGGCTTTCGCGCTGGGTGGCGGAGGCCTTGATGAGATCCGCGGCTTCCCAACCGTTGCGACGCCAGAAGGGGCGGAGGTTGGCCCCCATGTATTGGATGGAATAGATGTCGTCGTAAGCGAGCATGAGCCAGCTCGAGGCGGGCTTCGCGCCGACATTGCCGAGATCCAGCGAGAGCGAGATCTGACGTTCACCGGCGGCACCGGGTGAGCCGTCGCCGGCTTCCGCCGTTTTCACAGCGGCCGTAGGAGCGGCGAGGTAGAGGTAGCCCCAGTCGATGCGGATATCATCACCGCTTTTGCCGAGAACGTTTTGCTCGGTGGAGCCGGCGCGCAACACGGTGAGACCGTCGATGCCAGTGACCTTGCTGGTTTCCGCTTTCTGGGACGGGGTATTGGTGGAGATCTCGGCGTTCGCGTCGAAGGTGACGCTCACCTTGTGGTCCTTGCCATCGTTAGAAGCCGCGTCGAAGGTCAGGTAGGTGACGGGGCGGGAGAGGATGTCGATGTCATCCGGAAGCGCGGGGGTTGTGAAGGTGAGGCGGAGCGAAATGCCGGAGCCCTCGAAGGTGGCCAGCGTGCGGGTTGGCGTTACCTCGAGGCCGGTCTGGGGCATGGCGGGAACCGCGGCGGCATCCTTGTTGCCAAGGAGACGGACGGTGGTTCCGTCGATGGTGGCCGTGCATTCGAGACGCTGCTTCTTGCCTGTCCAGTGGGTGGTGGCACCGTCTGTTAGCTTGTCATGTGGCGACCACAGCGAGAAGTAGGGATCGCAAACGACAAGGGGCACGGAGGGTGGACGTGGCATTTCGGCCGCGTTGGCCGTGGCGACGGCGGCAAGTGTTAAAAAGAATCTGGTGGCTTTGGTCCTCATGGCGGGCGAATGGGTTATCAGGCGTAGATCTGGCGGCCGGTTGGGTAAACCGGATAAGAATTCAATGCGCTGGGGTGGCACCGCAGGATGGTCGGATGCCAGCAAAAACTTCGGGTCCTGGGAGCGGCTACCGATTTTGGCAGGATCAGGGATAAGATCCGGTGGATAACGTGGAAGTCGCGGGTGGGGACAGATTCGGCGCCATGCGCCCTAAAAGCTCTAAAACGAAGGAGGAAGCGCGCTTTTACATCATGTTTCCGATTGTATACCGCGCAGGGAGTCCACGGGACCATATCAATTTCCCACCTTGGGCAGGAGGTCCACCAATCGATATTCCACTTCCACCAAAGGGCTCTCCGGCAGGAAAAGCCAGCGGAGGGAATGGTAGCCGGAGACTGGTCCGGTCGCCTTCAACTGCAACGTGTTAGAGGCGGGTGAATGTGACCGAGCGAAGGCTTTCCGAAGAGAATCCAAGCATGGCTGAGAATTTTCCCGGCTCGATGAGCTGGGTGAAATCCGGACCGGGAAACGCGAGTTCGGCATCGGTGATGGTGAAGGATACCTCGCGGGTTTCCCCGGGGGCGAGCGTGAGACGCCGGTAGCCGCGGAGTTCCTTCACTGGCCTGCTAACCGATGCGACGATGTCGCGGATATAGAGCTGCAAGGTTTCCGTGACCGGTTTTTTGCCGGGGTTGTGGAGGGTGGCTGAAATCGTTAGATTACCTGCGGGCTTCATGTCCGGGGAGTCGACCGTCAATTCGCCGAGTTCCAGCGCGCCATAGGTGAGGCCGTGGCCGAAGGGGAAGAGCGGATCATTCGGGGAGTCGATGTATTGGGAGGTGTATTTTTCCCCTTCGACACGCGGCCGGCCGGTGGGTTTTTCGCGGTACGTCATGGGAACCTGGCCGACATTGCGCGGGAAGCCCATGGTGAGTTTTCCAACAGGGGCGTGGTCGCCGAATATGACGTCCGCGAGGGCATGGCCGGCTTCAGTGCCAAGTGCCCAGGCGTGGAGCAGGGTGGGGAAGCGTTCGCTTTCTTTTGATAGATCGAGCGGACGTCCGGACAGGGTGAGGAGGACGCAGGGTTTGCCGATGAGAGCGATGCGTTTTGCCAGCCGCCGCTGGGCTTTTGGAAGGCGGATGTCGGTGCGGCTGGTGGCCTCGCCATACATGTCCCATTGCTCGCCGAGGATGAGGATGATGGCATCCGCGTGACTGGCGGTGCGGACGGCTTCCTCCAGCAGATCGCTGTTTTCCGCATGAACCTCGCAACCGGGGGCGAAGAGGATCTTGCCATGATCCGCGAGCGCGTCGTGGAAACCCTGCAGGGGGGAAACGGCGCTGGCCTCGTCACCGGCGGCGATCCAGCAGCCGAGCATGTCGCGGCGGCTATCGCCGAAGGGGCCGATCAAGGCGATGGTCTGGTTCTTGGAGAGGGGGAGGATGTCCGCGTCGTTTTTCAGGAGGACGATGGATTCGCGGGCGGCTTCGCGGGCGAGTTCCCGGTGGGCGGTGCAGAGGTGGGTGGCTTCGGCGCGATCCACGTCACAGCGGGCATAGGCATCCTCGAAGAGGCCGAGGTCCCATTTGGTTTCAAGGATGCGCATTACCGCGGCATCGAGCGATGCTTCGGGAATGGTGCCGGATTCGATCATGGCGGGTAGTTCCAACAGGAAGGCCTCGGAAACCATGTCCATGTCCACGCCGGCGGTGAAGGATTGCCGCGCGGCATCGGCGTCTGTTTCGGCGGTGCCATGGTTCTTGAGTTCTCCGACGGCGGTGTGGTCGGTCACGACCCAGCCGCGGAATCCCCATTCCTCGCGGAGGAGCGTGGTGATGAGCCAGGAATTGGAAGTGGCCGGGATGCCATCGACGACGTTGAAGGCGGTCATCACGGTGGCCGCGCCTGCATCCACGGCGGCACGGTAGGGAGGGAAGTAGGTTTCCTCCATCTCGCGACGGCTCATGTCCACCGCGTGGTAATCACGCCCGGCCTGGGAAGCGCCGTAGAGCGCGAAGTGTTTCACGCAGGCGAGGACGCGGGTGGTGTCGGCGAGATCATTTCCTTGATAGCCGCGGACCAAGGCGGCGGCGAGAATGGCACCCAGCCAAGGGTCTTCCCCGGAGCCTTCCGCCACGCGGCCCCAGCGGGCGTCCTGCGAAATATCCACCATTGGGGAGAAGACCCAATGCAGGCCATCGGCGGCGGATTCCGTGGCGGCGGCGTGGGCGCAGCGATCTAACAATTCCGGATTCCACGAGCAGGAGAGGGCGAGCGGGATGGGGAAG
>CAXTTX010000134.1:9954-11842 GCA_964247045.1 uncultured Verrucomicrobiales bacterium
GGTGGCCGTGGATGACATCGTAGCCGAAGATAAGCGGGATCCGGTGGGGGCTTTGGAGGGCGAGTTCCTGGAGTTCCCGCGTGGCCTGCGGGGTGAAGACATTGAAGACCGCGCCGCAGAGGCCCTCGCGGATCCGTTCCTGCAGATTGCCGGAGTCCTTGCTGCCCGTGACGTCCATGGAGCCGGTGAGGAGGTTCAATTGGCCGGCCTTTTCGCGGATGGACATGCGGCCGAGAAGACCGCGCAGGAAGGATTCCTTGCTCATGGACACCATTCACGGGCATGCGGGGTGTTCGGTTCAAGGTTTATGTCCATCCGGGGGAGGAACGGTCCCGTGATCGCGTCCCCGTGTTCACGGAGACGTCATTGCGGACTAGGAATATGGCCGGAAATGGGATACTCCTTTTCCTGTCGCCGCAAGCAGGCAATCCCCCCGGCAAGCGGGCGGCGACCCTCGGACTCCCCCCGGTCCACAAAACACACACACACACGCCAGGAACCTTCCCCCCGGGGTTCCGAGAACAACCGGCGAAATGCGGCATCTCCCCCCCGTTCCGCGTTTCCCCGGTGGTTCTTTCCCGGGGTGGAAGGGATGATGGGGTTATCGATGGATTTTATGAACGTCTCGCGAATTTCCCGTGTGCAGGGAGCTGGAGATTGTTTCCGGGATTGGGGTCCGTTATGACCCAGCCCATGCCCCCGAGCGAAAGTATCTTCACAACAGCCGTTAGAATTGCCGTGCGTTCGGTGATTCCGGTTTTGCTCTGCTTGATTTCCGGATCGTTGGCCGCAATATGCGGGCTTTACATCCTTTTGCTAACCTTACTCTCCAACTACGATTACAGAAGCTCGCTTCATGATGCGATCCGTTTGACGAGTTGGGTCACGTTGGTTTTTTGTTTCTATTCGGCTTGGAGGCTTTTCAGGTATCCGGGTTACAAGACACTCTGGTGGGTTGCTGGTTGTGCCGGACCAATCACGTTGCTCGGATGGCTGAGCGGTTTCCCGGAAGCCCAACACCTGATCCATTGAAGGTCCACCCGCGATCCCGCACACGCGATCACGGACTTGGCTTATGGCCGGAAATGGGATATTTGTTTCCCTGTCGCCACCAGCGAAGACACTCCCCCCAAAAACAATTGCCGTGGAGCCTTCCCCCCGAGGTTCCGGAAAAAACAGCCGGTGTGAATCGAGTCCCCCCGCTCGGAATTCCACCGGTTCTTTTTTTCCGGTGGCTTAGGCTGGAAAAAAGAGTGACCACTGATTTCACTGATGACACAGATTGAAGAGCGATTTGGTAGAAGTCGTGCTTTGGGAAGGCCGCCGAGCCCGGTTGGAAAGGGATGACCACGGATTTCCGGATTGAAGGAAGTGGCGATGGGCTGGTCAATGCGACGAGCCGAGGAGACATTTAGCCCCGGGTGGTATTAGGCAGGGCCCGCGAGTTTACCGTAGTAGACGTTGGTCAGGTATTCGAATTCGACGCGGCCGTTTTCGGCGTGGTTTTGGAAGATTTCTTCCAAGCCGGTGACGACATCGTCGTAGCCGGGTTGGCCTTCGTTGGGGACGTAGGAGGACGAGAACGCGCGACCTTTCAGTCCTTCCAGATCGAAGAACTGGGAGTTTGGGAAGGTGGTGAGGTGAAGAACAGTGGGGGAGAAAAAGTCCGCGACAAAGTCCGTGCCGATGTTCGTGTGGTTCACCCAATGATAGTCCGTGGCGTGCTTTTTCAGCAGGTCCTCGTAGGCGGCGAGAAAGGGGGATGAGTCGGTCCGGCGCTCGTTCCAGATGAGGGCCACCCAACCGCCGGGACGCAGGATACGGAGGAATTCCTCTTTTGCCTTTGTGGGATCGAACCAATGGAAGGCCTGGGCCGCGACGATGAGAT
>CAXTTX010000135.1:0-11792 GCA_964247045.1 uncultured Verrucomicrobiales bacterium
CACGCGGCTCGCGCTGTGGCGGTTGGACGCGGCCGGGGCAGCGGTGGTGGCGGGCGAGAACCGCCATCCACCGGCGGATTACGAGCCGGGATCGGGGGCCTTCGCCAGCACCACCGACCCCTTGGCGAAAATGCATTTCGAACTGCGGGAAAACGGCAAGATGGTTTCACCTGAGGCCGGTGGCGATCGCACGAAGCTCGCACCGTTGCGGGCTCTGCTCGCGACAAACCCGCTGCCCGGCGACGAGTGGTCCGCCCTGATCTGCACCGCGGAGAACAGCGAGGCGTCCTGGAACGCGGTGCCCAAGGAAGCCTTGCTGGAAATGGCGGACAACGCCGTCCAAAGGCAACCCCGTGTCGGCAACCGCGCGGACACGACCTATCAACAGAATTTCAGTTCCGTGGAAAAAGCGCAGCGTGCGAAAAACGTCGAGGAAAGCCTCCTCAATTCCGGAACCTCGGCGGCATGGAGCCAGACCGCCATCGAATCCAAAAAAGCGATGCCTCGGAAAGAAGAGGCATCAAACGCCCCGCCAAAAAAAAGCCCGCCCCCGCAAGCGCCCGTGCAACTGGAGGCGCAACGGGAAGTGGTGCCGTCCCTGGATTCCGGGACCATCCCGCCACCGGTTCCCTTCGAAACACAGGTGAAAGAGCTGGGCCAGATGCGGGCCGCCTGGATCGGTGGCGAGTTGCTTCTCCTCCGGCAGTTCACCACCGTGACGGGCCAGAAGATCGAAAAAGGAGTGCAGGGGGTATGGCTGGACCACTCCGTCCTCAAACAGCGCCTGCTCGCGGAAGTGAAGGATCTGTTGCCAAGCGCCGACCTCGCGGGCGCGGCGCAGGCCACGGGCAACCCGCTGGAACTGGTCTCTTTCCCCTTCCTCCTGATCCGCAACGAGGCCTTGCCCCGCATGGACGCGCGGCTCACCGGGCCCCTGCTCATCGGCTGGGCGGCCGTCATCACCGCCATCCTAACAGCAACCTTCCTCGTGCACGGGATCATGAAACTCAGCGAACGGCGGGCGTCCTTCGTCTCAGCGGTGACGCACGAATTGAGGACGCCGCTGACCACCTTCCGGCTGTATTCGGACATGCTCGAAAGCGGCGCGGTGAAGCCGGAGAAGCGCGGCGAATACCTGCGGGTCCTCTCGCGCGAGGCGGACCGGCTGGCCCACCTGGTGGAGAACGTGCTTTCGTTTTCACGGATCGAGCGCGGCAGCGCGCGTTCGGTGGTCCGCGAGGCAAACGTGCGGGAACTCCTGGAAGGCATGCGCGAGCGCCTGGAGGCACGTTTGGCCAGCGCCGGCATGCAATTGGAAATGCATGATGGAACCAACGCCCCCGTCCGCGTGGATACCGCGGCGGTCGAGCACATCCTTTTCAACCTCATCGACAATGCCGCGAAGTATGCCGCCAGCGGCACGCCACCGGTCGTCACGCTGGAAACCATCGCCCGCGGGCGGCAGGTGGAAATCCGTGTCAGCGACCACGGACCCGGCATCCCGCGCGATGAGCGGGGAAGGATTTTCCGGGCTTTTCACAAATCCGCGCGGGAAGCCGCCGAGAGCTGCCCCGGCGTGGGCCTTGGACTCGCGCTTTCCCGGCGTCTCGCGAAATCCCTCGGCGGCGGGCTGGATTGCGTCGATTCGCCCCGGGGCGCGTGCTTCATCTTGCGGCTTCCTTTGGCAGATTGAATGGGGTGGGACTGTTAGCAATTCACGGGGAAAGAATGATTTTCCTTGCCGCGTAACCCATCCCACGCGTAGTTCGGATAGCAACTTTTCCAAGGAACCCGTTACGATGCCATCTTTCCCTTTGGCGTCTCCTTGTGACAGCAACACCCGCCTCATCCCGGCACGCGTGCGCCCAAACCCGGAAAATCATGAGTATCCGCCTCATCTCCTGTCTTCTAACCATCTGCTTGACTGCCCTCCTTCCCGCCACCCCCGCACAGGACGCGGACCGTGCCGCCCTCCTCAAGGGCGTGACCTCGGTCAACACCGGCGGCATTCCCGGCGGCGTCAGCGCCTTCGGCCAGGATGCCTTCGCGCTCGTCGCCGGCAAGGACGGCAATCAGGCGCTCCTGCCGGTGGCGGCCGCCGCCCGTTGGGAACTCGGCCGCGTCGTCGCTTTCGGGCACGATGGATTTCTCGGTGCGGTCGATCAG
Organism: uncultured Verrucomicrobiales bacterium; assembly: GCA_964247045.1. Taxonomy (GTDB): domain Bacteria; phylum Verrucomicrobiota; class Verrucomicrobiia; order Verrucomicrobiales; family Akkermansiaceae; genus Luteolibacter. The sequence goes on from CAXTTX010000135.1 coordinate 2,167, forward strand.
GCCCAAACGGGTTTGTTGCTCTTGAACATCGCCCGCTGGATCACGAAGGATGCCCCGAAGCCATTGGTCGGCGTGGTCAACAATCCCGCGTTGTTCGCGCACTTGCAGGCGAATGGTTTCGATGTCGTGTCGCTCGATGATGCCCGATGGAAGGCAGAGCTTCCAAATCTCAAGGCGATCTTCATGAACGGCATCAGCCTCAAGCCCGCCGACCTGACCCCCTTGGAAGAATACACACGCTCTGGCGGCGGCCTCGCCATCGGCGTGACCCCGTGGGGATGGGGCAGCATCTATAAGAAAAGCAAGCTGCAGCTCGCGCTGGAATGCCCTGCCAACCTGCTGATCCGGCGCGCGGGGCTGGTATTTTCCCCTGGCACTCCTGCCAGAACCGCGGGCGATGTCTATGCGGTAGGCGGCAACCTTTCTCTGCTGGATGCCACCTCGGCACTCCAGGCAATCCCAGACCACTTGTCCGGAAAGGCCAAACTGACCTCCGACCAGGCAGAACAATGCCGTGCGACCATCGCCGATGCGATTCGATCGCTCCAGTCGGACGACGAGAACTTTCTCACCAAATGCCGCGCCTTGTTCGCGGAGGGAGGCCGCTATCCGACGGAGTCCTCACCCTTGACTCCCGCGGACTCATTCGATCGCATGATGATGGCTTGCAACACGGAACTCCTGCTACTCGCTCCGCCCGCTGAAACCAAGGCCAACCCTGCGGCGAAGGATTTCCCCGGTGAGGTGCCGGCTTCCGCTCCGAGGATCAATGACCGCGTCGTGGAAATCTCCACCTCGGTCCCGCGCTGGCATGGCACCGGCCTCTACGCCGCTCCCGGCGAAGCCATCCGCATTGCAGTCCCGCCCCAAGCCGTTGGCAAGGGATTCAATGTTAGAATCGGCTGCCACACCGATACCCTGTGGCATCTGCCCTTGTGGAAACGGGTTCCGGACATCACCCGTCACGAAGCACTTGGCCATGCCGAAACCACAATCGCCGGAGCCTTCGGCGGCCTCATCTACATCAACGTTCCGGACAATGTCGCGCCTGCAACCCTCCGCTTCGCCATCTCCGGTGCCGTGGAAGCGCCTCGTTTCATCCTCGGCAAGACCAGCCTGGCCGATTGGAAAGCCACCATCCGCAACCTCCCCGGTCCCTGGGCGGAGCTTGAAACGGAAAAAATCATCCTCAGCGTCCCTTCGGAGAAAATCAGGAAACTCGATAACCCGGACGAACTCATGACCCTCTGGGACCGCATCATGGATGCGGAAGCGGATCTCGCCGCCATGCCTCACGACAGGAAAAGCCCCGAGCGCATCGTCCCGGACGTCCAGATTTCCGGCGGCTACATGCACGCCGGTTATCCCATCATGACCTGGCTCGACGGCAGCGTCGAAACCTCGCTCTCAACGGAAAAAATCTCCCAGGGAAGCTGGGGCCACTTCCACGAACTCGGCCACAACCACCAGCAGAAGGACTGGACCTTCGACGGCACGGGAGAGGTCACCTGCAATCTCTTCTCCCTCTACGTGATGGAAACCATCTGCGGGAAACCACCCGGCCAGGGCCACGAGGCGATGCAACCGGCCGAACGCGACAAACGCTTCCGCGACTATCTCGCGGTCGCCGACAAGTCTCCCAAGTGGAAGAGCGACCCCTTCCTCGCGCTCACCATGTATGACCAGCTCCGGGCCGCCTTCGGCTGGGAAACCTACAAGAAGGTCTTCGCGGAATACCGCGCGCTGGCGCCCGACGCGCGCCCGAAGAACGACGGCGAAAAGCGCGACCAGTGGCTCACGCGATTCTCCCGCGCCGCTGGCAAGAACCTCGGGCCGTTCTTCGAAGCCTGGGGCGTGCCCACCAGCGACGCCGCCCGGCAGTCGATTGCCGATCTTCCAGCTTGGATGCCGCCCGATTGGCCGGAAAAATAAGTCCACGCCATGGACCTCTTCGATAATGATCCCACCATCAACCTGCTGCCCCGGGATGGCATCGTGAACTATCACGGCCAGGTTTGGTCACCGTCCGCCGCCGGAATCTATTTCCACAAGCTGCTGGCGGACATCCCCTGGCAGCACGACGAGGCGGTGATCTTCGGCAAACACATCGTCACCGCCCGCAAGGTGGCATGGTTCGCGGAATCCGGACTTTCCTACACCTACTCCGGCATGACCAAGCAAGCCTTGGAATGGACACGGGAACTCGCGGAAATCAAGGCACTGGTCGAAAACCTCACCGGCACCACTTACAATTCCTGCCTGCTGAACCTCTACCATGACGGCGACGAAGGCATGGGCTGGCACAGCGATGACGAGAAATCCCTCGTCCGGGACGGCGCCATCGCCTCCGTCAGCTTTGGCGCCGAACGCAAATTCCGCCTGAAACACAAGGGCCTCGAAATCCCCCCGGTGGAAATTCTGCTCGAAAACGGCAGCCTGCTGGTCATGAAGGGAACCACCCAGACCCACTGGCTCCACAGCATTCCCAAAACCAAAAAAGTCACTACCCCGCGGATCAACCTGACCTTCCGGACGATCGTACTGTAGCGGCGGTCCATGACCGTCGCCGAGGCCAATCTAACGACTCCCCTTCACCGCCATGTCCAACACGTAAACCGAATCCATCGCCGTGATGAACAGCGTCTTCAGCTCCTCGCCCCCAAAGCACACGTTCGCCGTCCAGCCTTCGTTGATCGGGATATTCCCCAGTTCCTTGCCGTCCTTGTCGAATACCGTCACGCCCTTGCCGGTGAGATAAAGGTTCCCTTCCGAGTCGCGGGTCATGCCGTCCGAACCCATGGAACAAAACAGCTTCCGGTTCTCCAGCACGCCATCCTTGCCGATCTCATACTGGTAAGTCTTTTTGTCACCGATATCCGCGACGAAGAGCAGCTTCCCATCAGGCGAGCCGATGATGCCATTCGGCTGCACGAGCGTTTCCTCCGCGATCACCGGCTCCTTCGCGCCCTTCGGCAGATGGAAGACGCGCTGCTTTTCCTGCTCCGGCTTGTCACGGCCTTTCCAGTAGTCGCGCTTGTAGAAAGGATCCGTGAAATACATGCCGCCCTTCGGGTCCACCCACACGTCGTTCGGACCGTTGAAGAGCTTCTTTCCAAAGTGGTCAAGCAGCACGGTCTTCTTCATGCTCTTGGGATCGATGCTCCACAATTCCCCTTTCTCATCGGCACAGGCGATCAACTGCCCTTCGCGGTCAACGTAGAGCCCGTTCGAGCGCCCGGCAGGTTGGAGGAAGGTTTCCACCTGCCCGGTCTCCGCCTGCCACAATAAGATGCGGTCGTTCGGCTGATCCGTGAAATACACGTTTCCCCGTTCATCAACCGCCGGGCCCTCGGTGAACTTGTATCCTTCCGCTGCCAGCTTCAGTTCCGCTCCGGGAGCCTTGGGAACCTGGGCGTTCGCGGACAGACACAAAACAAGGGGCGACAAAAGCAGCGCGGATTTCATGGATTTCATGGATTCGAATGGGATGCTCGGGTCATTCTGAAAACAAAAGGCGAAGGCATCAATCCAGATTCACTCTCCGCCAAGGAGAGCACCACCATACATCCCCATCCCCTTCGTCTTGAGCTCATTCCGGTAGAGCTCCAGCTGCTTTGCATTGAGCACCGGACGGAGCAGCTCCACCCGTTCGTCGATACGCTTTTCCATCGCTGCCTTCACCATTTTCATCGCATCCTTCGGATCGGCATTGGGGTCCATGTCCTTGAACTGCTCCGCCGACATCTCAGACATCATGCTGGTCAGACCAAGGTCGTAGGGGTCCATGTCCATACCCATGCCCTCGGTGAACATGGCCGTGGGGTCGGGCTTCTGCGACTCCGCGTTGATCCGGCGTTCCGAGATCTCCGTGAGAACCTTGTAAACCTGGTCCCGCTGGCCCTCGTCAAACTGGATGACTCCCTGGAGCTTGGACAAACTCTTCAGCGCCGACGCATCGACCTTCGACTGGTGTTCGTTCTCCTCGAATGCCACCAGCCCGTCCTTCTGCTCGGGAGTCAGCGTGGCAGAGAGCGCCTCCATCATCGACTTCTCGGTGGGCATGCCGCCCGGTTTTGCCATCGCGGAGAAAGACAAGGGATCCGAGTAATCGATTTTCTCCAGACCCTTCATGTTATCCTCGAGCCAGGCCGTCATCTTGGCCTTCTGGTCCGCACCCAAATTGAGCTTTTCCACCAGCCGGTCGATCTGCATTTCGAACTTCTTCCGCGTGCGATCCACCATCGCCTTCGCCATGTTCGCCTGCATTTCCTTGGCCTGCTTCTCGATCTCTTTTTTGTCCGGCCCCTTCGGCTTTTTGCCATCCTCCAATTCGCGGATGGCGTGCTTGCCCGGCGGCGGGGCAGCCGCGGCAGCGGTGGCATCCGGCACAACGGGCTTGGCCGGCGGAGCGGCTGCGGCGACAGGAACCGGAATCGTTGCAGGCACCGGTTTCGCGATCCAGCCGATCGCGAATCCAATTCCAAGCAGCAGGGGGCCGATGAGAGTCAGGTTTTTCATTTCGTCTCACTGGAATCAAATCCCATGGTGAAATCCAGAAAATTGCGGTCTGCTGGAAACACGGAGGTGTTTTCCACCTCCCGCCGGACATGCCGTCCGCGAATCACTTCGCGTCCAGCATCAGATCCTTGAACTCCACCTTCATCGGCGGGCCGGCATGAAGCTGAAGCGCGAGAATACCCTTCTTCGCGCCTTCGTCCGTTTTGTCCGTCACATCCACGGTGAGCTTGCCGTTGATGTAATGCTGGAGGCGCCCGCCCTTGGCGATCACCTTGTATTCATTCCAATCGTCCTTCTTGATCGCCGCCTGGATCTCGGGACTCTTGCCGGTTTCCCCCGTGACCTCGATCTTCGGCTTGTCCGGAGAGTCTCCCTTGCTGATGGAAACCTTCTGGCCGCGCTGCGCGAGGATACCACGGCCCTTCTCCTCATACAGGATGCCGCTGTAGGTATCGCCGTATTCAAAGTCCGCCTGATAGCCCGCGACGACCCAGTTCTTATCATCCACGACCTTGCTGCGGTATTGCACGCCGCTGTTCACGAACTTCTTGTCGTCTCCCGGCGTCATCTTGTATTTGAAAGTGAGGATGAAGTCTTCCACCTCGCCGGCCTTCCAGATCAGGAACGTGTTTCCGCCCGCCGGCTTCTCCGCCGTGGTCTGCCCGGCGATCACCCCGTCCTTCACCGACCAAAGCTCCGTGTTTCCCTCCCAGCCGGTGAGATCCTTGCCGTTGAAAAGGGCTTTCGGTGCGGCGGAGGAAACGGTGGCGAGAAGGCCGAGGATGAGGAGCGGTTTCATGAGTTGGAAGCGTTACGGATTTTCGGGTGTTTTTGTATCGGATATTGCGAGACCTACTGAAAAGGGGAGGCAGACGCGCGCGGTCGGCAGCGTTAACCGGCCCCCTGCTGATTCGTCTCCGGAGGGTCGCCAATGCGGTTGGAATCTTGTCTTACCGCATTTTCCTTTTCCAATCGCATCAGTTCATAGATCGCATCCATCCGGGCTTGAAGGTAGACGAATTGAGAAATCAAAACGACAATCGCTATAAAAGGAAGGTATTCCATCAGTCCAGGCCTCCATAGAACGGCGCAGAGGATGATGATCCATGGCACGAACCATCCGATCTTGTTTTGAACTGAAGGTGCCGCGACCCGCTCCAGCTTCACGCGCTTTTCAAGCTTTTGAAGGGCCAGCCGCGCGAGCAGGTCCTGATGTTCTTCCGGGAGATCCGGCATCATGTCTTTCAATCGGTCCGCTCTCATGAAGATGATTTGATTTCGGTTCTTGTGGCATGACCCAACGTGGAAGCCGCACCGTCTTCCACCTTCAAGGAATGGGCGAAAGTCCCGTTCCATTCAAACAAAAAGCCCCGGCCTGCATCTCGCAAGCCGGGGCCTTGTTGATTGGTTTATCCGATCCGGATCACGCGGTCGCCGCGTCCTCGTCGTCGTCGAAGGTTTCCTTCTCGTGGACGATCGGGGCGGGTTCCTCGACCGTGAACTCGAATTCCGCCTCGCGGTGATGGTAGAAGCCGGTTCCGGCGGGGATCAGGTGACCCATGATGACGTTTTCCTTGAAGCCGCTGAGGTAGTCCACGCGGCCCAGGGTGGCAGCCTCCGTGAGAACACGGGTGGTGTCCTGGAAGGAAGCGGCGGAGATGAACGAGTCCGTCTCCAGCGAGGCCTTGGTGATGCCCAGCAGCACCGGCTCGCCTTCCGCGGGCTTGCCGCCGTTGGCGATGATCTCCGCGTTGATCCGCTTGAAGTTCGAGCGGTCGATCTGGTCACCCCACAGGTATTGGTCGGCGTCGCCCGGGTCGGTGATCTTCACCTTGCGGAGCATCTGGCGGACAATGACCTCGATGTGCTTGTCATTGATTTCCACACCCTGCACGCGATAGACGGACTGCACCTCGTTGACCAGGTGCTCTTGGAGCTCCTGGGCACCGCAGGCCTCGAGAAGATCTTCCGGAGACACGGGGCCTTCGGTGATCTGGTCGCCACGCTTCACGCTGTCGCCTTCGGTAACAACGATGTGCTTGCCCATCGGCACCAGGTGATCCACCTGTTCGCCGGTGCCTTCGTCGGTGACGATGACCTTCTTCTTGCCGCGGACGTTGCCGCCGTAGGAAATCGTGCCTTCGATCTTGGCGATGACGCAGGAGTCCTTCGGCTTCCGGGCTTCGAAAAGCTCGGCAACCCGGGGAAGACCACCGGTGATGTCCTTCGTGCGGGCCACTTTCCGCGGCGTTTTCGCGATCTGCGTTCCCGCCGTGATGACCTGGCCTTCCTTGACGGAAAGGTGGGCGCCGACCGGGATCGAGTAGCTCGCCTTCACTTCCTTGGTCTTCTCGTCGATGATGACGACCTGCGGATGGAGGTCTTCCTTGTGCTCGGTCACGACCATGCCCTTCTTGCCGGTTTCCTTGTCCGTCTCGTTGGTCACGGTGATGCCGGAGATCATGTCGCGGAGCTCAACCTTGCCGTTTTTCTCGGTGAGGATGGGCACGTTGTACGGGTCCCAGGTCACGACGGTGTCGCCCTTCTTCACGTCCTCGCCATCCTTCACGGAAATGACGGAGCCGATGACGATGTTGTGGCTTTCGAGTTCCAGGCCTTCCTTGTCGCGGATGGAGATCAGACCGTTCTTGTTCAGCACGACCCAGTGGCCGTCCACCGCTTGCACGGTGCGGAGGTCCTTGTAGACAAGGCGTCCGCCGTTCTTGGTCTTGATGATCGGCTGCTTGAAGGTCGCCGCCGCCACACCACCGACGTGGAACGTCCGCATGGTCAGCTGCGTGCCGGGCTCGCCGATCGACTGGGCGGCGATGATGCCCACCGCTTCACCGATCTTGACCGGCAGGCCGGTCGCCAGGTTGAGGCCGTAGCAGTTCGCACAGCATCCGCGCTCGGCTTCACAGGTGAGCACCGAGCGGATCTTCAGCTTGAGAACCCCGATGGATTCCATGGCCTTCGCCTGGACCTCGTTGATCACATCGTCGACTTCCACGATCTCCTTGCCGGTAACCGGGTCCTTGATCAGCTCGCAGGAAACACGGCCGTAGACGCGGCTCGCAAGCGATGCCGTTTCCTCGTCGCCGTCATAAATGGCGGCAACGGTGATGCCGTTGGCGGTTCCACAGTCCTGCTTGAAGACAATCACGTCCTGGGCCACGTCCACCAGCTTGCGGGTCATGTATCCGGAGTCCGCGGTCTTGAGCGCGGTGTCGGACAGACCCTTGCGGGCGCCGTGGGTGGAGATGAAGTATTCCAGCACGGACAGACCTTCCCGGAAGTTCGAGATGATCGGGCGTTCGATGATTTCGCCGGAGGGCTTGGCCATCAGGCCGCGCATGCCGCCGAGCTGCTTGATCTGCGACTTGTTGCCCCGCGCGCCGGAGTCGACCATCATGAAGAGCGGCGATGCCTTCTTCTTGCCTTCGTTGAACTCGATCTTGCGATAGAGCGCGTTGGCGATGGTGTCCGTCGCCTGGGTCCAGACGTCGACGACCTTCTGGTAGCGCTCGCCGTCGGTGATGACGCCGTTGCGGTACTGCTTGGTGACCTTTTCGACTTCCTCGTAGGCCTTGGCGATGACTTCCGTCTTCTCCTCGGGGATGACCATGTCCACGATACCGATGGAGGTGCCGGAACGGGTCGCCTCGCGGAAACCGAGGGTCTTGAGCTGGTCGAGGACCTCCACGGTCTTCGGCTTGCCCGCCACCTGATAGCAGCGCCAGATGATGTCGCCGATCTGCTTCTTGCCGACCGTGTGGTTGATGAAACCGACGCCTTGCGGCCAGATTTCGTTGAAGCGGACGCGGCCCGGGGTCGTTTCGATGATCTTGCCCTCGCGCAGCGCCTGCTGCAGCGGGTTGAGTTCCTTGCGATCCTTGTCGGTCACTTCCTCGCCCTTGTAGCCGAAGACGGTGTCCTTGCCATGGTCCGGGTTACGGACGCGGATCCACTGGTGATAATCGATCTTTTCCGAAGCGAGCGCGAACTCGACTTCCGAAGCGCTTTCGAACAGCGGCAGGTGCTCCTGCTTCTCGCGGTCCTTCTGCGTGCGGATGCCGGCCCAGGTCAGGTAATAGGTACCCAGGATGATGTCCTGCGTCGGCACCGTGACGGGACGTCCGGAGGCGGGCGAGAAGATGTTGTTCGGCGCGAGCATCAGCTGGCGGCACTCCATCTGCGCTTCGATCGAAAGCGGCACGTGGACGGCCATCTGGTCACCGTCGAAGTCCGCGTTGTAAGCGGTACAAACGAGCGGGTGGACGCGGATGGCTTCACCCTCGATGAGCTTCGGCTCGAAAGCCTGGATCGAAAGACGGTGGAGCGTCGGAGCACGGTTCAGCAGGATCGGGTGACCCTTGGTGACTTCCGCGAGGATGTCCCAGACCTCCGTGGTCTTGCGGTCGATCATCTTCTTGGCCGAACGCACGGTGTGGCAATAACCCAGTTCCTTGAGGCGGCGGATGATGAACGGTTCGAACAAGGTCAGCGCCATCTTCTTGGGAAGACCGCACTGGCCCAGCTTCAGGTCCGGACCGACGACGATGACGGAACGTCCCGAGTAGTCGACGCGCTTGCCGAGCAGGTTCTGGCGGAAACGGCCGCCCTTGCCCTTGAGCATGTCGCTCAGGGACTTCAGCGGACGGTTGCCGGCACCCGTGACGGCACGGCCGTGGCGGCCGTTGTCGAAAAGGGCGTCAACAGCCTCCTGCAGCATCCGCTTTTCGTTGCGGATGATGACTTCCGGCGTCTTGAGCAGAAGCAGGTTCTTGAGACGGTTGTTCCGGTTGATGACGCGGCGATACAGGTCGTTCAGGTCGGAGGTGGCGAAACGGCCGCCTTCCAGTGGAACCAGCGGACGCAGGTCCGGCGGGATCACGGGAAGCACGGTCTGGATCATCCACTCCGGACGCGACTTGGATTGCGCGAAACCTTGCGTGATTTTCAGACGCTTCGAGAGCTTCTTCTTGTTCTGCTTGGAACGGGTGGTGCCAAGTTCTTCCTCAAGCTTCACGATCAGCGAAGGGAGATCGCACTGGCGGAGCAATTCCATGATGGCGGCGGCACCCATCGCGGCTTGGAAAGATCCGTCG
>CAXTTX010000136.1:0-5802 GCA_964247045.1 uncultured Verrucomicrobiales bacterium
CCTGCCACGGTTGATGCCGGGGTAGGCCCGACCGGCGCGGTGTGTGCGGCAATTCCCCGCAGGAAATATCCAGCCACAGCGCCGGTGAGAAGCAAGCTGATGACCGGGATAACCTGTTTCATCCGGAAGGTTGACATGTTGAATCCGTCCGCCCGCACCCGATTCGTGCGGACGGAATTCCCATGCGGATCGAGTGAACGCCTATGATTCACGGGGCCACGGTAAATGATTCCCAGCCACCAATGGCCACGCGATCAGCGATCAGCGGAGACGCGCCGGCGTTTGCCACGCAGACATACTTGGCATTCACCAAGGCGCGCAGGGCGGATCTGCCGCCACCGGCGTCGACTTCGGTGAAGGATTCCCAAAAACCATAGGAGGTGCGATTCGCGATCAGCGGATTGTTGCCCAGGTTATCGGCACAGACGTACTGATTGTTGGCCTGCGCGCGCAGGGCGATGTTGCCGCTGCCGACATCGACAACCAGAAACCGCTCCCAAGGGCCGGTGGCGGTGCGGTTGGCAATCAACGGGGCGATCCCGCCGTTATCGGCGCAGACATATTTGTTATTGGCCTGCGCCTGGAGAGTGACGGTCGCACCGGGAACGAGTTTTTTGGTGAAACCGGAAACGACAGGTTGCGTCGGGCGTGTGGCGGTGAGGCCCATTTGTCCCTTGAGCATCCTCCCCCCGTCGCCTGTCAGGCGAAGGTAATAGTCGGACGAGCAAACGGTGCCGTCTTCATCCAGCGCGTAAAATCCGGAGCCAGCGGGGACTTGGGAGGCATTTTCCGCGGTTTTCGCGATCTGGTTACCCTCGTTGTATTCATCAAACATCGAGATGTAGATTCCCTGGGCGCCGGCACGAACCATATTGTAGAATTGCCGCCACATGAAGTCACCATGGATCCGCTCGCGTTGCTGGAGGTCTCCCGGGAGAACGCAAGGCTGGTAGTCGATGCCGTTGGCATTGCAGTAAGCCTGGTCAGGAACGGTCAATGTATTGTAAGCATTGTCAACACCGGCGATTCCATCACCGCCGATCGCCCCCACCATCCACGGGGAAATCATATTGAGCGCCTGGTAAACCGGGAGATAAGCGGAGTCGGCGGTGCGCCAATCCCGTCTCACGCCCGCGATGACATAACAACCCTGGCTCTTGAACCAGTTGATGACATCCAGATTGACCGCGGGGGTCCATGGATGATTGGTGTCGTTCATCGCGATCCCCCAGAAACAAACAACCGGCTTGCCGTTCTGCCGGGCATACGAGGAGGAAGCGGTCAACGCGGACATTTTGTTGGTCCAGTCGGCCTTGACTTCCGACTGCATGTTCCACCAGCCGCCAAGATCATACATGACGTAAAACTTGCGACCGTAGGTTTCTGCCGACGCGCGGACCTTGGTGGCAACCGCGTCGCGAACGGGACCTTCGTCGCCATTCGGGTTGAAACGCTGCAGTGCGGCGGTATCGATGTTATTCTCCTGCATCCAGCGGAAATGGGTATCCACCGATTGCTGGGTGTAGGACGAGAACAGCTTGGCCGGCTGCCCGTTTCCCAGATTGGAGAAACCCGTCTGGAAGGTGCTGGTATACTCCCGCATGTCGGGCCAGGACTTGAGCGACTTGTTGGTACCCGATGGCGTGACGGCGGCGTTGTTGCTCCAATGCCACCAGGCAAGATGAGCCGGCAGCGGCGCCCCATCTCCGGCGCATCCGAACCAGCCTTGGTAGCCGACCGTGATTTTGCCAACGACATCCCCGGGGGGACTGGCGCTGTAAGCCGTGACGAGGAGACAGGACATCAGGGAAAGGGCGCAAAGCGGCACCCTTCCGAACAGGATTTTTTTCATGATGATGGGTGGGTTTTTTACCGCGTGTTTCCACCGGTACCGGTCACTCCAGAGTAGTGACGAGTAAGGTAGATACCATCCGGTTGAATCGCACCAGTCCCCAAAGCGGGGACAGCGGAAGTGTTGTTAGATCATGCCAAATCGCGGAAACGACGTGGCAAGCATTGCACCACGGATCTACGGATTGAAGAGGGGCTTTGATGGATGACGCGTCAAGCAGCGCTATCCCAACGGTCATGCCATCCAGAGGATCTGGTATCAGGAAATGAATCAGAAATCGAACCAAGCGGAGGGTTCGTGCTGGCAGGCGCAATGCAGGCCGACATGGCCGTGACCCAGTTCCGCGAGGCAGGCGCCGAGATGGCGGAGAACCGTTTCCGGCGTGTTGCAGTCCGAGCTGAGATGACCGAGCACCACCCGGCTGAGTTCGGCGTGGGCGATCTCGCGGATCAGTCCGGCGACCTGGGAGTTGGAAAGGTGTCCGTGGCGGGAACTGATGCGCTGCTTGATGGACCAGGGGCGTTTGGTGTCGGCCTCCAGCAGGCCATCGTCGTAGTTTGCCTCGACGAAGAGGCCGTGCAGGCCGCGGAGCCGCTCGGTCATGTTGCGTGTGACGAAGCCCGCGTCTGATAGAAAACCGAGCCGCTTGGAGCCGTTCCCGACAACAAAGCCGACGGGATCCACCGCGTCGTGCTGGATGGCGAAAGTTTCGACCGAAACTCCACCGATGGCGAAGACCTGGCCGGCTTCGAAAAATTTCCACGAGCCGCCTTCAATGCCGGCCTCGCGCACGACGCGGGCCGTGGCGGGGGTGGTGAAGACCGGCACGGGGTATTGCTTGAGGAAAATTTTCAGGCCACGCACGTGGTCCCCGTGCTCGTGGGTGAGGAGGATGCCATCGAGCGAGCGGGGATCGATCCCCACAAGAAGGAGGCGCTGGGACAGTTGCTTCGCGCTGAGGCCGGCATCAATCATGAGGCGCAGGCCGCCGCACTCGACGACCGCCGCATTTCCTCCGCTCCCGCTTCCCAAAACCGCCAAACGCATCACGCAGGGGACGATGGAGGGAAGAGCGGAGCCACGCAAGCGCGTGAACGTGGACTCCGCCGAATCCGTGAAAGTAAAAAACCGCTGTGCCGTCTTTGGCGCTGTGAGCCACGTTCCGTAAACTCAATAAGTGGGGTCGTTCGGTGCTTTTCCGTCTTCCTGAAAAGGCATGACATATTACACCGGAAGATGACCCCGGTTCAATCATATCGGTCCGGGCCAGCAACCAAGAAATGGCGTACACAGCAGTCGTGAGGAGAGTAACTTACACGGGGCTTACCGCAACCCAAAACATTTAAAAGAATGTGCTTCCCAAAGGGGTTTCGCGTGTTCCACGGCATGCATTTTTCTCGCCCGTGGGACGCGACACGTGCTAGCAAGGCAGGCATGAGAATCGCCTTTCTGCTTGCCGGCCTCGGAATGATGACGGTGGCCGCGCAGCCCGCGCCGCCGGATCCGGAGGAGGCGGCTTATCCAGCGATCGGGCGTTTTGTCGAGGTGCTGGAAACCGTGCGCAAGCGTCATCCGGACGTGGACCGTCTTGCTTACGAGCGGCTGGTGAATCATGCGTTGGAAGGCATGCTGGCGAGCCTGGATCCGCACTCTTCATTCATTCATCCGGAGATGGCGGTGCAGATGAAAGAGCACGAGGGACTTGATCCGGGGATTCCCTCGCTAGGGATGACGCTGGGCTTGCGAGATGACGGTCCGTATGTCGCGGCGGTTTCGCCGGGCGGGGCGGCGGCTGCCGCGGGCGTGTTGCCTGGTTCGGGGTTGCTGGAGATCGACGGGGGCAAGACGGGAGGGAAGGGGTTCACGGATTTGTTAGAGACCTTGCGCCGCAGGGCGGGGGAAAGCAGCAGGCTCTCCCTGAAATCACCCGCGGCCCCGCGGCCGGTGGAGGTGACCTTGGTTCACCGGATGGTGGCGACGCGTTCGGTCACGGAGAGCAAGATCAAGGATGGGGCGAGCGGGCTGGGGTATGTGCGGTTGGCGGAGTTCGGCGCCAACTGCGCGCGGGAGATGGAGGCGGCCCTCGATGAACTGGAGGACCAGGGCATGAAGGCTCTGGTGTTGGACCTGCGGCAGAATGGTGGGGGAGATTTGAACGAGACGGTCAAGATCCTCGGGCTGCTGGTGCCGCCCGGGACGACGGTGGTGACTGTCCGGGGGCGCGAGGGGAACGTTTCAGAACCGATGAAGACGCCTGACCGGCAGCGGCGGAAGAGGGAATACCCGGTGGTGATCCTGATCGACCGGATGTCGGCTTCCGCGTCCGAGTTGACGGCGGGTGCCTTGCAGGATTTGAAGCGGGCGAAGGTCGTGGGGGAGGTGAGTTACGGGAAGGGTTCGGTGCAGAACATCATTCCGATGGGAGGGGGGACGGCGTTGAGGTTGACAATCGCGACCTATCACACGCCGTCGGGGAACACACCGCACCGGAAGGGGATCACGCCGGATGTGGTGGTGAAGATCGATGAGACGGCGGGGGAGAATTTTTTGAAGAGCTGCAGGATGGATTCGCTGGCACCGGAGGAGAAGGTGAAGATCGAGGCTTGGAAGGATCCGGTAATGGAGGCGGCGGTGGGGGCGTTGAGGTGATCTAACCAAATTGAAGAGGCAAGATTAAAGGCCGGGATGATGGGGCGGAATGGATTTTGACGGCTTGTTTGGGAATGAAGTGGCCGTCCATGTCCGCTCCCATTGCGGTCCGGGGAGAGGAGACGGGGATGACGGGGCGGAATGAATTCCGCGCTCAGGAAGAGGAGACGGGGGATGATGGGGCGGAATGAATTTTGACGGCTTTTTTAGATACGAAGTGGCCGTCCATCCGCGCTTCGCTTCGATTGCGCTCCGGGTGGGCACAAAAAAGGCGCGTTGGAATTCCCCCCGGATTTCGCAACGCGCGCTTTTAAGTTGCCGTCGGCTTTGGGCCTCATCCGATTGACTTCCCCCCGGAGATCAAATTCGGAAAACTCGGCCCAGCCGTTCAGGGGCTGGTTGTTTTGTTCCTCGCGAACCGTCGCTCTCTCAGAACGACTTCAATTTATCTGACGATCAGGATTTCGGAAGCATTTTGAGAGTGCTATCCCGGCCAAGTGGTCCCAAATCCGGCCACGGCGGAGGGCTCAGCGGCCCGGGGAAGCGGTTTTGTTAGTTTCCGCTCCGGTGCCGGCGCCCATGTTGAGGATGAGGATGCGGCGGAGTTCTTCAATCGCCTGCGGATCGTCGTATGCGCCATGATTGTCGGGGACGATTTTCTCGGATTGGGCACCCTCCAAGTGGGAACTCCAGTAAGGGACGACGCCATCGCTGCTGTTGGGCGTGTCGCCCCGGCCGCGGTCACCGATGATCGAGTGGTAGGGCACCTTGATGGGAACCTGGTCGAGGGCCTTGTAGAGCTTGTTACGGGGCGATAGTCCGGCGATGCTGGTGAGTTGGCCGCGTTCAAAGAGATTCGAGGGAACGTCAATGAGGGCGCTGCTGATAGTGGTCGGCATCTTGAGCAAGCGGATGAACATGTTGGTGAGCGACAAGTCGGCCAGTCCGCTGCCCCGGTGGGGAACGCAGATGTAAACTTCCCTGCCGATGCCGGGATTCGCGGAGAAGATCAGCGAGCGCTTGATGAGATGGGTCGAGGGATATTTGGGATAGAGTTTGTCCGCACTATCGCCCAGTTGGGTGTCCCAGATCTTCCGACCCGGGGAAATGACCTGCATTCTGGAAAGGAGGCCGCCCATGCTGTGGCCGACAACGACCATCTTCTTGTTCCTGCCGACGAGGTCTTCCAGGGCAGCGAGTTCCTCGCGGAGGCGCATGGAGGAATAGGCGATCGGCCATCCCGTGGGATAGTAGAAGAGCATGAACTGGTAGCGCCCCCGGAGCCTGGGGTCGGCACGCAG
>CAXTTX010000136.1:5812-11786 GCA_964247045.1 uncultured Verrucomicrobiales bacterium
CACGCAGGTCATTGATGACATCCCTCCACATGCGGGGATGTGAGTTTAGTCCGTGGACCAGGAGGACGGGGATTCGCTCGGGATCGTAGGGTTCCAGGAGGATGAGCTTGGAGTCCAGGGCGCCCGGATGGATCAGGCCGCTGAGGGCGATGGTGACCTCATTGATGTCATTGGTTTGCTGGACGATGGGAGCGGTGTAGTCGGCGGCGAGCGGATACTCGGTCTGGCCAAGTTTCACACGGGAGACGTAGGTCGGATCGTAGCCGGTGATGGATGCCTGGCGGCTGCCGCCTTTTGATGGACCCTCGAAAGCGAGCACGGCGGTAATGGGCTCCAGATAGCCACGAGCGGTCACGAAGCGCTGCATCTTCGGGTCATCCGGGCGTTTCCACTTCGGGGCGCAGGGTGCTCCCACGCCGTCCTCGGTGTGCCAGTTCTTGCAGAGTTCGTGTTTTACCTCGCGGGCGGGCACGGCGGACTCCAAGCCCGCGAGGGGATAGATGCCGCCTTTCTGGTCGAGGCCGGCTTTCACGCGGTAGCTGTAACCGGACCAGGTGAAGGTCTTCTCCGGCTTGTATTTCTCCCCGATGAAGTTCACGGCGACCTTTTCGGTGGAGGAGGTGATGATTCGGAGGGCGTGGCGCTGTTCTTCGGAAAGGGCGGTGACATCCGTGATGGAGCCGCCATCCGTGTCAAGGACCTGCCAGGCGATTTCCGCGGCGCGCATGCGGCAAACGACGGCGGCCTCCTCATTGGTGGATAGGGATTTCGCCAGCTTCAGGAGGCGTTCGGAATCGCCGAGCGTCGTGCCTTGCAGGCGGGCCGCTGCCTTTTCCGTGGAGATCGTCGACGGGGCGCAGGATGCCAGCAGGATGGCGACGGCGAGGCCGGAGATGCGGAAGTACGGAGTTTTCATGCGCGTATCCGGAGCCGGGCCTTGCAAACAGCGGGCGTGATAAACAGTTAGAAGAGGCTGAACCAGCTTCTTTTCACCGTCGGGAAGATTTCGATGTTGGAGGACTCCATGAGCTGGCGGGACCATTCGTCGCAGATGGATTCATTCGGCTTCGAGGTGGTTTGCTGCCGGGAGCCGAGGAACTTGATCTGGGGGATCCGCTTGTCCGCGGCGGTGGAGACCAGCTTGCCGGTAGCGGCGTCCCGGACACGGGCCTCGAAGGCGCAGTAGGGGAGACCCGTGAAAACGGTGGTCACATTGCCGGTGGGCAGCGTCGCGTCGGCGGGCTTGGGGCCGGCGGGATCGAAGCGGACTTCCGTGAGCGCAACTTCCAGAATCAGCGTGTTCGGCCTGCCGGTGTCAGTCGTCTTGTAAAAGACACAGATGGGCGAGGAGAAGGACTTGTTGAGGGACTTTGTCCAATAGCCGGAAAGGCTGTTCACGCGGCGGACGTAGGTTCGCCTGCTGGGGACATATTTGCTCTTGCTCTCTTCCCAGGTCTTGGTGTCGAGGAAGGAGGTGGTGACCGGACGGACCACGATGTTCTTGTATTTGGTGATGTCCACCTTGGGGTCGCGCCAGGAGTGCTCGAAAGGCAGGCGGTCGATCCGCTGGGACATGTCCGTGCCGGTGGATTTGAGGAAGCGGGTGGGTTCCGGACTCTTGGCTGCTTTTTGCAATCCGCAACTGCCGAGGCCCAGGGTCAGCATGGAGGAGATGACGAGGGATCTGAGAATGGCTGGATTCATGGAGCGAAAGGTCTTGATGACCTGCCTTTAGGTAGGGCAGAGAGCGGTAAATGGGCAAGCCACATTGTTGCAATTTGCCGTCTCAAGGGTCGTTCGAGGGAGGGAAAGTCCCGAGGGATTGGCATCCGTCCACGCGTGACACCTAACTGCTTGATCTTCCTCCCGACGTGCCGCTAAGCTGGTTTTCGTTTGGTTTCTCTCCCCCGGAAAATGCAGTTCCAGAGATTCCCAAATGAAACCCAAGGCAAAAATTTTAATCGTCGATGACGAGGCGGCGTTGCGCTTCGTCCTCGCGGAGGCCCTAGCGACGGAGGGGTATGAGGTGAAGACCGCGGCGGATGGCGATCAAGCGGCCACGATGGTGGCGGGGGAGAATTTCGACCTCATGATGGTCGATTTGATCATGCCGCAGAAGGACGGATTCCAGACGATCAATTCCATCCGCGAGGCATTCCCGGCGATCCGTGTGATCGCGATGTCCGGGGGGGCGGGCAGGAATTGCGAGAGCTTCCTGCGGATGGCCGCAAGGGTGGGAGCCGGCCAGACGCTGGCCAAGCCATTCGCCAAGGCGGAGATGCTTTCGGCCATCGAGAGGGAATTGGGCGGGTTGCCTTCCGGAACCCTTTGAAACTGACGCGGAGCGGACCGCACAGGGGTGTCGTCGCGACTGTTAGGGACGTGGACGGGTGAAAGAATATCCCTTGTGAGGGATCGGGTTCCGGGTTAAGGGAACCCATGGCAGGGAAGGCACAATTCTCCGGGGAACAAGCCGAGTCCGGTGAGTTCGAAAGACAGGAAGATGCCTTCCGCGCGATCGTTGGGCAGGACCCGCGATACCCGGCGGAAACGGGGCGATACCATCTGTATGTATCGTTGGCATGTCCTTGGGCACACCGGACCTTGATTGCCCGGCGCCTGCTGGGGCTGGAGGACCAGATCGGCGTGAGCATTGCCGATCCCGTGCGGGATCACAGGGGCTGGGCGTTCCGGGAAGGGGGTGGCCACGGGCCGGATCTGAAAAACGGTTTTCACTTTTTGAGCGAGGCTTATGTGGCAAGCGATCCCGGTTTCCATGGACGGGTCACTGTGCCGGTGCTGTGGGACAACCAGACCGGACATATCGTGAACAATTCCGAGGACGACATCTGCCGGATGTTCCAAGAGGCGTTCACGGGCAATCCGGCGGTGGATTTGTTTCCTTCCGACATCGCGGTGGAACAAGGGGAACTGAGCGCGACGATTTATGCGAACGTGAACAACGGAGTCTATCGGGCCGGGTTCGCGATCCGCCAGCCGCCCTACGAGCGCGCGGTAACAAGGTTGTTCAACGAACTGGACCGGCTGGATGGCAGGCTCGGGAGAACGCGTTACCTTTTCGGTGATCGCATCGTGGAAACGGACTGGCGGTTGTTCTGCACGCTGGTGCGCTTCGATGCGGTTTATCACGGCCATTTCAAGTGCAACCTCCGGCGGATTGTCGATTATCCGAACCTGTATCCCTATTTGCGGGATCTCTACCAGCAGCCTGGCATCGCGGAACTGGTGAACCTGGATCACATCAAGCGCCACTACTACATCACCCACGACGAGATCAACCCCACGGGGATCGTGCCGCTGGGGCCAATCCTGGAGCTGGATAAGTCGCACGGCAGGGGGTGAAGGGGATTGGGGCCGGGTGTCGCCCGCCAGCTTTTCAAACGCATGAAACCGACCGAGAAACTGAAGAGCATCGCGCCGGAGATCTGGGCGATGTCATTTCCGCTGATGATGCTGGGGGTGGACCTGCAACGAAACGTGACGATCCTGCGGCTGGCCTCGAAGAAACTGATCGTCCATTCGACGGCTCCTTTCAGTGCGGATGACGTGGCCTCGATCCGGCAACTCGGCGAACCGGGGTGGATTGTAGAAGGGCTATTGCGGCATGATACCTTTGCCAAGCAGGGGACGAAGGCGTTTCCGGGGATTCCCTATCTGGCAACGGAACGAGCCGAGTTGGATGGAGTGAGCGCGGAGAGTGTGTTTCCTCCGCCCGAGGAGTGGGGAGGCGAGGTGGCAGTGTTGCCGGTGAACGGGGTTCCTTCGTTCGGGGAGATCGCGATGTTTCACCGGCCGACGCGGACGCTCATCGCGGGGGACCTGTTGTTCAATTTTCCGGGCAAGCAGGATTTGCTGAAGAAGGTGTTCCTGAATCTGGGAGCGGTGGGAGGAAAATATGATCCCGGTGTGACGCGGCCCTTCAAACGGGCGATCGAGGATGAGGCGGCTTTCGTGGAATCGGTGAGGGCGATCCTAGAGTGGGATTTTGACAGGATCATCGTGGCGCACGGGGAGCCGATCCGGAGCGGGGGGAAGGAGAAGCTGAAAGCGGCGCTGAAGCACGCGGGGATCAGGGGATTGTGAAGTCCCTTGACCGCTATTGGATCAGCGCCCAGATGGGCTGTGGCCAGAAGCCGAAGACGACGACGGCGATGGTGAGGACGGCGATGCAGACCTTGCTGATGGTCGGCAGGACGATGGCCTTGTCGCTGGCGGGGGTGATCCACCACATCGCACGGATGACGTTGAAGTAGTAGTAGAAGCCGGCCGCGGCGGCGATGGCGGCGATGGCAACGCCCCACCAGAGGTGCGCGTTGACGGCAAGGGAGAAGACGAAAAACTTGCCCCAGAAGCCGGCGGTGAGGGGGACACCGGCAAGGGCAGCGAGCAGAAGGGTGACGGCAAGCGCGAGTTGCGGGTTGGTTTTGCCGAGCCCGTTGAAGTCGGCGATGTTTTCCCCGTTGCGCTGGATGCGGACCTGCGAGAGGACGAAGAAGATGCCGAGTGTCATCAGCAGGTAGGTGGCGAGGTAGAAGGATACGACCTTGGCGGGATCGGCGATCTGGACGACGCCGTGTTTCCACGAGGCGAGTGCGAGGACAAGGAAGCCGGCGTGAGCGATCGAGGAGTAGGCGAGGAGGCGCTTGAAGTTCGTCTGCGGGATTGCGGCGAGGTTTCCGAAGAGGAGCGTGGCGCAGGCCATGATCAGGAGCATCGTCGCGACCGGGCCGCGGGTGAGTTCGGCGGTCAGGAAGGGGTAGAGGAAGCGGATCGCCAATGCGAAGCCCGCGGCCTTGGAACCGACGGAGAGGAAGGCGGTGGTGGGAGTGGGCGCGCCCTGATAGACATCGGGAATCCAGACATGCATGGGGACGGCACCGATCTTGAAGGCGAGGCCGACCATGACAAGGCCCACGCCGAAGAGCAGGGGGGTGAGTTGGATTTTCTCCGGGGCGGCGGTGGTGAGCACGGCCAGGATTTCATCGAGCTGCATGCTGTGGGTGATGCCATAGACCCAGGCGATGCCGTAGACGAGAAAGCCGGTGCTGAGCGCGCCGAGGATGAGGTATTTCACGCCGGCCTCGAGAGAGCCGACATTGCGACGCATGTAGGCGACGAGGATGTAGAAGGTGACGGTGATGAGTTCCAAGGCGACGAAGGCACCAGCAAGATCCTTGGCGGAGGCGAGCCACATCATGCCGGCGCAGGCGAAGACGGGGAGGGCGTAGTATTCGCCCGTGCCGTTTTCGGATTCGGGATCCTCGGTGAAGCGGGAAAGGACTTTCCGGTAGTCCACGGCGAGGAGCAGGACGAGGATGGTGCAGACAAGTGCGAAGGCCTTGTAGAATTTCGCGAGGCCGTCGAAGTTGTAGAAATTCCAGAGCGGGTATTTCGCCCACGCTTCTCCGGGATGATCGGTCGGGCCGGTAGCGAGGAAAGTCAACCCGAGGACAAGTGCCAGACCGACCGCGGCGGAGAGACCGACCCACGCCTTGCTCTTGCACGAGCAGAAGGCTTCCGCCATCAGCAGGAGGATGCCAATGGTGACGGTGATGGCTTCGAGATAGTAGGCGGGCATTTTTGGAAAATGATAAATTCTAAATCTTAAATTCTAAAAGAAGAGGCGGCTGGTGCTTCGTGGCGTCTTGTTTCGTGGCTTCTTCAGTTTCGAAATTAATGCTTAAGATTTAGTGCTTTATTTCAGCAGGTTGAGCAGCAGGTTCGGATAGAGGCCGACGGCGAAGAGGGCGAGGATGAGAAGGACGGCCGGGATGCGGTCGGCGAGGGTGAGGTCGGCCGCGGAGGCGGTGGCCTTGACGGAGGGGCCCTGGAAGATGTTCCGGTAGGCGCGGAGCATGTAGACCGCGGAGATGACGACGCCCCAGATCGAGAGGATGCAGGCGATCTGGACGGGGCCGAGCTTTATTTCCGCAAGGCGCTCCGCCCGGCGATC
>CAXTTX010000137.1:0-3765 GCA_964247045.1 uncultured Verrucomicrobiales bacterium
AAGACAGCGTGCCGAACTCCCGGCCCGCCAGGTGGATCACACCCATCAGTTCCATCGACTCCTCCGCCCGGCGCTTGTCGTCTCTGGAAAACCGCATGTCCCGCGTCCGGCCATATGCGCCGCGCAAGGAGGACAGCACCGCATCCCGCGTGATCTCATCCGCATCGAAACGGGCCACCTCCTCCGGCATCACCACGCCGATCCGGTGGCGGATCTCTTCCAGCGACCACAGTTCCTCGCCAAAGAGTTTGCAGCTCGTCGAATCGTCCGCCTCCGGACGAACCTCGCCGGTCAACAGCTTCAGAAACGAGCTCTTGCCCGCACCATTCGGCCCCAGGATCGCCACGCTCTCGCCATGGACCAGCAAGAGCGAAAACTCCTTCAGCGCCAGGGTATCCCCGCGCCACACCCGCGCGTTGTTGATTTCAAAGATCGGCTCCGCCACCCCCGGATCAAAGCCCCGGACCCGCACCCGCGCGAGGGAAATTGTGCCAATCGTTCCAATGGGAAAAGCGCTGTGTCACCAAGCGCCTCCGACAAAACGTGTTGCCCTGACGGAGGGGAATGGGAGCGCAGCGGACATGGCGGGCCTGACTGTCTTCGCATCCGCCCGCAAACACTCCTGTCCCCCAAGCAGAGCACCGGTCGTTCTCAATGCATTGGAGAGATAATTTACCCCCTTTGGACTTCCCCGTCCCCAACTCCCGAGCATTGCCAGAGGGGGACAAGAGTGTTTGCGGGCAGATTAGAAAGCAGCCAAGCCCGCTATGTCCGCTCCGCTTCCATTCCCCTCCGTCAGGCCCACCCATGCCAACCCTCCCCCTAACACCCCCGCCGTCTCACCAGACAAAGCGGCGTCCCCAGCAATGCCAGCAACGCGCTGGAAACCTCCGGCACCAGTTGCGTGATCGTCGCGTTCACGATCGTCGAATCATGCTGGTTGCTCCCGCCGTTCGCGGAGCCGGGGCCCAGGACGAAATCAATCGTGTCGCCTGCCATCATCGCGACCGTCTGGTAGTTGTTCACCGTCTCACCCGGGTCGATCGGGTTGTCATTCAGCAAGATGTTGTTGTGGATGATGAAACTCTCCACGCCGCCGGCCGCGGGATCGGTGCTGATGGCATACCAACTCGCGCTGATGTCATAGATGCCGGTGCCCGGCGCGGTCCAGCGGATGACGGTGAAAGTGTAGGAGGCGGAGGTGCCCATCGGATGCACCAGCAGTTCACCCGGCGCGAGGCCGCCGGAAGTGACGGAACTCGTATTCGTGGCGATGATCAGGAAATCCTTTTTCCAGCCTTGGATGTCCGGGTTCCCGTTGACGGAGTTCGAATGATCCGCCACGCCAAAGTAGCTCATCGTCGAAGTCACCGCCACATCGCGGTAGCCGTAGCTCCACGCGGGGAACTGGGCGTTCGGGTTGGTTTGCTCCGTGCTCGCCGGGTCCGGCATGTCCGGCTTTTCGTTCACCAGGAAATCGGAAGCCATGTTCCAGGTGATCGCTGCCGACAGCGGCATGGCCGTTCCTGCCAAGAGCGAGGCCATGGCAAAAATTTTGCGAAATTTCATGGGGAGGAAGAGATTCCGGGGAGGAATATTTGGAAAACGGTTTGCCGCCAATCAGGGACGAAAGACGAACGATGCCATGGAAATAAGGCAATTGCGGCCAATAGGCAAGGAAAATGCATAAACGCCGGAGCCTTGGAATCTATAAAAATTAACAGATTCGGAGACCCGATATTGCCCGTCCGGGGAACGGTCCAATCGCTTGCCCGTCAGCAAACCCGGATTTCCAACCTGGAGTCCGTTATAACAAAGGGTCCCGCGTCCTTCACGGTCAGGAGTTTGCTGGCAAGTCGGCACTCGGGATGCTAAACCTCCCGCACACCCAAATTATGTCCATTCATGTCGCCCTTCACCATCGTACGAGCTACCAGTACGACCGCCCCGTGGGCCATGGTCCCCACGTGGTGAGATTGCGGCCCGCGCCGCACTGCCGCTCCAATGTCCTCGCCTACAGCTTCAAGGTCGGGCCGATGGAACATTTCATCAACTGGCAGCAGGACCCGCAGGCGAACTACCTCGCCCGCCTCGTTTTCACCGAGCCGACGGACCGCCTCGACATCGAGGTGGACATGGTCGTCGAAATGTCGGTCCAAAACCCTTTCGATTTCTTCCTGGAGGAATACGCCCAGGAGGTGCCCTTCGCCTATGAGGCGGACCAGGCGCACGAACTCGCCCCTTTCCGGCAGACCGATGATAATCCCGCAGGGCCGCTTCTAACGAAACTGATCGAGCGCTTCAAGGGCCGCAAGCTGCGCACCATCGACTACATGGTGGAGATCAATTCCGCACTCCAGGCCGCCATCGACTACCGCATCCGCATGGAGCCGGGTGTCCAGGACCCGGAGGAGACGCTGGAGCTGGCCTCCGGATCCTGCCGGGATTCCGCCTGGCTGTTGGCTGTCCTGCTGCGCCACCTCGGTTTCGCCAGCCGCTTTGTTTCCGGCTACCTCATCCAGTTGAAGCCGGACGTGAAGTCGCTCGACGGACCCGTCGGCACGGAAGTCGATTTCACCGACCTCCACGCGTGGACGGAAATCTATCTGCCAGGTGCCGGCTGGATTGGCATGGACCCCACTTCCGGCCTGCTCGCCGGGGAAGGTCACATCCCGCTGGCCTGCTCGCCGGACCCGACCAGCGCCGCACCCGTCACCGGGGCCGTGGAGCCTTGCACCTCGGAGATGGAGCACGAGATGTCCGTCACCCGCATTTACGAGTCGCCGCGCACCACCTTGCCTTATCGGGAGGACCAGTGGCTGGAAATCCTCCGCACCGGCCGCAAGATCGACGAGGACCTCAACGCGCTCGACGTCCGCCTCACCATGGGCGGTGAACCGACCTTCATCTCGATGGATGACTTCGAGGGCGACGAGTGGAACAACGCCGCCGTCGGCCCCACGAAACGTATTCTATCAGGCGAACTCATCAAACGCCTGCGCTCGAAGTTCGCCCCCGGTGGCCTTCTCTTCTACGGCCAGGGGAAATGGTATCCCGGCGAGCAATTGCCCCGCTGGTCGCTCGCCTGTTACTGGCGCAAGGACGGCCAGCCGATCTGGGAGGACGACTCCCTCATCGCCGATGAATCGCAGGACTACGGGCACGGCGTGGACCATGCCAAGCGCTTCGGCCTCGCGCTTTCCGAAGCCCTCGGCGCCGACCCGAAGTGGATGATCCCCGCCTACGAGGACGCCCTCTATTACATGTGGCGGGAAAAACGCCTGCCGGACAATGTCGATCCGCTGAAGTCCAACCTGAAGGACAAGCTGGAGCGCGACCGCCTGACCCGCCTTTTCAAACAGGGCCTCGACGAGGTCGTCGGCTACGCCATCCCGCTGGAGCGCCGCGAGACCCCGCAGGGCCTGCGCTGGACCACCGGCCCGTGGTTCCTCCGTGACGAACACCTCTATCTGCTGCCCGGCGACTCGCCGATGGGCTTCCGCCTGCCGCTCGATTCGCTCCCTTGGGTGAAAGAGGCCGACTTCCCCTGGCACATCCCGGAGGACCCCACACGGTCCCGGGCCGACCTGCCACGGCAGGCAGGCACCGTTCTGGCCCTCCAGCGCCGCGAGCAGGAAAGGAGCGCCGCCCGTTTTGCCTCAAGCCTCGACCGGGAAGGGGAATCCTCCTCCGCCGACCGGCCGTGGGAAAAGCGCCCGGACGACCAGGAATCCGCTTCATGGATCACCCGCAGTGCCCTCTGCC
>CAXTTX010000137.1:3775-11721 GCA_964247045.1 uncultured Verrucomicrobiales bacterium
CTGGAGCCGCGCGACGGTCGCCTGCACCTCTTCCTGCCGCCCGTTGACGAGACCGAGGATTTCCTCGACCTCGTTGCCACCATCGAGCAAGTCGCCCGCACGCTCGCCATCCCCATCATCCTGGAAGGCACACCGCCGGACTATGACCCGCGTCTGAAAGTGGTGAAGGTCACCCCGGACCCCGGTGTCATCGAGGTGAACCTCCAGCCCGCCCACTCGTGGGATGAACTGGTCCACAACACTTCCACGCTCTATCATGAGGCGCACCTCTGCCGCCTCGCCACGGAGAAATTCATGGTCGATGGCCGGCACTGCGGCACCGGCGGTGGCAACCACATCATCATCGGCGGTGACACGCCATCCGATAGCCCGCTGCTGCGCCGCCCGGACCTGCTGCGGAGCATGATCACCTTCTGGAATCATCACCCTTCGCTCAGTTATCTCTTCTCCGGCCTCTTCGTCGGACCCACCTCGCAGGCACCCCGTGTCGATGAGGCGCGCAACGACTCGATCCACGAGATCGAAATCGCCTTCAAGACGCTGGAGGGTGACGGCAAGGCCTTGCCTTGGCAGGTGGACCGCGCTTTCCGCAACTTGCTCATCGACCCCACGGGCAACACGCACCGCGCGGAGTTCTGCATCGACAAGATGTACAGCCCGGACAGCGCCACCGGCCGCCTCGGCCTGTTGGAAATGCGGAATTTCGAAATGCCGCCCCACTATCAGATGAGCCTCGCCCAGCACCTCGTGCTGCGCGCGCTCGTCTCCCGCTTCTGGCAGGAGCCCTACGTGAAACCGCTCGTCCGCTGGGACAGCGAGATCCACGACCGCTGGATGCTGCCGCATTTCATTTGGGAAGACTTCCGCGATGTCCTCGGCGACCTGCGCGACCACGGCTATTGGATCGAGGATGACTGGTTCGCCCCGCACCTGGAGTTCCGTTTTCCGCGCATCGGGGAGTTCACCCAGCGCGGCGTGGAGGTGGACTTCCGCCATGCCATCGAGCCTTGGCACGTCCTCGGCGAGGAAGGCGGTGCTGGCGCTGCCGTCCGCTACGTGGACAGCTCCGTGGAGCGCATGCAAATCCACGTCAATGGCCTGACCGGCGAGCGCCACGTCCTCACCTGCAATGGGATCCGGATCCCCCTGCACTCCACCGGCACCCACGGCGAGTTCGTCGCGGGCGTCCGCTACCGTGCCTGGCAGCCACCAAATTGTCTCCACCCGACGATCCCGGCCCACACGCCGCTGATTTTCGACCTCCTGGACACTTGGAACGAGCGTTCGATGGGTGGCTGCACCTACCACGCCGCCCACCCGGGTGGCCGCAGCCACGACAATTTCCCGGTCAATTCCTACGAAGCGGAGGCCCGGCGCCTTGCCCGGTTCTTCCCGCACGGCCACACCGGCGGGAAAATGCGCGCTGTCGAGCCCCCGGATAGCCCGGATCTCCCCTTCACGCTGGACTTGCGGATGATCCCATAGAGCCTCTGCGGAGCGTCCCCGGACGAATTCTCCAGAAACCCATGGCCGAAAGTTCCCGCTTCAATCAGCCGGCACTGTCTCCACAGCCCGTCTCCGTGGCTGGTCTCGGCTCGTGGGATGAACTGGTGGACGCCTCAGGGCAGACACGCGCTCATTGGCAACCCGTTGCGGCGAAATTCCAGCGTTGGAGCGCGGAAGAGCGGTCATCGCTCGCCTCCTCAGCCGCCCGGATGGTCGCCGACCTGGGCACCACCTTCAACGTCTACAGCGACGCCGGCGGGGCGGGCCAGCCCTACGAATTGGACCCCATCCCGCTGATGATTTCCAGCGCGGATTGGGCCCACGTTTCCGCTGGCCTGAACCAGCGCATCCGCCTGATCGATGCCGTGCTGGCCGACATCTACGGCCCGCAGGAACTTCTCAAACAGGGTCTGATCCCGCCGGATCTGGTGAATTCCAGCTCCGGCTTCCTCGAATACGCGCGCGGCGTCCAGCCTGTCGGCGGCCGCTACGTCGTCACCACCGGCTGCGATCTCGTCCGCGCTCCGAATGGCCAGTGGACCGTCCTCCGCGACCACACCAGCGCCCCCGGCGGCCTCGGCCAGGTGCTGGAAAACCGCAATGTCACATCGAACCTGCTTTCCGAACAGTTCGAGGATCTCCGCATCGCCCGCCTCGGCTCTTTCCTGGAAGTGGAGCGTGCCACCCTCGAATCCCTCATGCCCCTGCGCGGGGAAATGCCGAACGTCGTTTTTCTTACGCCCGGTTTCCGCCATCCCTCGTATTTCGAGCATGCCTACAAGGCACGGATCCTCGGCATCCCGCTGGTGGAACCGGCCGACCTCACGGTGCGCGAGCGCCGCCTTTTCTTGAAGACGCTCTCCGGCCTGCGCCGCATCGATGGTGTCATTTGCCGCGTCGAGGAAAGCGGACTGGACCCTTTGGAACAGTGGGGCCGCGGGGGCGGGGGAGTTCCCGGCCTCATCGAGACCTGGCGCACGGGCAATGTCGCGCTGGCCAATGCGCCCGGTGCCGGCTTCGCCTCCACGCCCGCGCTGATGCCCTTCCTGACGGGCATCTGCCGCAAGTGGTTCCGCGAGGAGATCAAGCTGCCCTTCGTGGAAACCTGGTGGCTCAGCCAGGCGGACGTGCGCCGCCGCGTGCTCGACCAACTCCACCGCTATGTGCTGTTGCCTGCCTTCAACGACGAGCCGCACCTGCCGCTGCGATGTTCCAGCCTCACCCCGAACGCGCGCAAGCAATGGATGGCCATCATCGAGGAACGTCCGCACGATTTCGTCGCCCAGCTCGACGTGGAACCGAGCACCGCACCTGCTCTGGAGCCGCGCGGCATCCGCCCGCGCCCGGTGATGTGGCGTGCCTTCACCGTGAACGCACCCGGCGGTCCGGTCGTCCTGCCCGGCGGCCTCGCGAAGATCGGAAAAAGCGGCCAGGCCCCTCAACTCTGGCCGAACCATGCGGGCTTCACCAAGGACGTCTGGATTTCCGAAGGCCCCTCCGGTTCGCCGCTGACGATGGAAGGCAAGCCCGGTGCCACCACGAACCGCCGACATCCTTCCGCGCTGGAAGTCCCGAGCCGCATCGCCGAGCAGTTGTTCTGGGTCGGCCGTTATGCCGAACGCATCGAGAACACCACCCGCTTGCTGCGCGTCACGCTCCGCAACCTCGGCGGGGAAGCGGGCCGTCTCCAGCGCGAGCAACTCACCGCCTGCCTCGCCCTCATGCGCGGCTTGAACCTGCTGCCGAAAGAAGGGATCATCCCTGCCGCGCAGACTCTCAAGGTGCTGTCCACCCTCGTACAGGACCAGAACGCGCGCGGCAGCATTCCCTATCTGACACGCTCCCTCCTGTTCAATGCCGCCGCCGCCCGCGATCGTCTCTCGGACGATACCTGGCGCTTCTTCAATAGCCTGGAGGGCCTTTTCTCCGCTTCTCCCGGTGTTCCGGGTGCGACCGGAGCCACCGAACTCCTGCGTGTGCTCGACTCGCTGATCTTCAATCTATCCGCCATCGCTGGCATGCAGGCGGAAAACATGACCCGCGGCCAAGGCTGGAAGTTGGCCGCCGCATCGAGCGTGCCCTCTGCGGCATGGCGCTCCTCCGCACCGCCGCCGAACAAAAGGACCCGGACACCTCCCTGTTAGGCCCGCTGTTGGAAACCTGCGACAGCGTCATGACTTATCGCCGCCGCCATTTCTCACGCCCCCGCCTCGACGCGGTGATGGACCTGATTTTCTTCGATCTCACCAACCCGCGCGCGGTTGGCTATCAGTTCGAGATTATCTCGCAGGAGTTCACGCGCTTCGCCGGGGATCCGGAGTTCGGCATGCTGCCGGAGATCCGCGGCCACCTGCAAGGACTCAACGAGCGCTTCGTGAACACCGCCCCGCCGGATGCGGCGGAACTCAAGACCCTGTCCGTCCGCCTGGAGGGCTTCGCCGACA
This sequence comes from uncultured Verrucomicrobiales bacterium, assembly GCA_964247045.1. Classification (GTDB taxonomy): domain Bacteria; phylum Verrucomicrobiota; class Verrucomicrobiia; order Verrucomicrobiales; family Akkermansiaceae; genus Luteolibacter. The sequence goes on from CAXTTX010000137.1 coordinate 7,726, forward strand.
TGCTTACCCAGCACTACTTCAGCCACTCCGTCCGGCGTGTTTACTGACCGATTTATCCGCCGTGAAATACCGCCTCATCCATCGCACCAAGTACACCTACGAGGGTGCGGTCACCGTCTCGCACCACCTCGCGCGGCTGGCCCCGCGCACCCTGCCGGGGCAGCGTTGTCCCTGGCACGCGCTGGAGATTTTCCCCGTCCCCGTCGGCCGCGGAGTGCATGTCGATTCGCATGGCAACGTGACCTCCTATTTCGAGATTGAGGGCAAGCACGGCCAGTTGGAAGTCATCGCCCGCAGCATGGTCGAGGTTCTTCCCACCAGGCACCCGGACCCGCGCTCCACGCCGCCTTGGGAACAGGTCCGCGAGGCCTGCCAACTCCAGCGCCTCACGCCCGGCTCGGAGGCAGGGACCTTCCGCTTCGCCTCCGTCATGGTCCCCACCGGCAAGGATTACGCCAACTTCGCTGCCGCCGATTTTTTCCCAGGCAGGCCAATCCTGGAAGCGGTCATCGCCCTGACCACCCGCATCTATCAGAACTTCAAGTTCGACCCCCGCGCCACTGACATCACCACGCCCGTCAGCGAGGTTTTCCGGAAACGCGCCGGTGTCTGCCAGGACTTCGCCCACCTCATGCTCGCCTGCCTGCGCTCCATCGGCGTGCCGGCCCGCTACGTCAGCGGTTACTTGGAAACCCGGCCTCCGCCCGGCAAACCGAAGCTCACCGGCGCTGATGCCTCCCACGCTTGGGTATCCGTCTTCTGCGGTGAGTCCGCCGGCTGGATCGATACCGATCCGACCAACAACATCCTCCCCGGTGAGCGCCACATCACTGTCGCCTGGGGTCGCGATTTTTCCGACGTCAGCCCCCTCCGTGGCGTCACCCTCGGCGCCGGCGGCCAACACATGGAAGTTGCCGTCGACGTCATACCGGTGGACGAACTTTGATTCGGTCTCGCGCCGGTAGGGAGGGCGGCCCGCCTCTCCGGAGATAAATGATTGGTTAGGAACCCCGTTCGATCCGTGGCCTGCCATCCCGGCCCCGCCACCCTTAGCCACCCTTGATATTTCAAAGAATACTTGCCGTTTCCGCCCTCCGGGCGTCACCCTCAGCACCGTGACCCCCGAACTTGAGAACCTCTTTTCCTTCCTGCGCTTTCCGAGCATTTCGACGGACTCCAGCCACGCGGGGGACGTCCGGAACTGCGCCGGATGGCTCATCGGCAAACTCACGGGCATGGGGCTCACCGCCCAACTCCACGAGACGCCCCGCCACCCGGTCGTCATCGCCCGCAACGCCCACGTCCCCGGCCGCCGCAGCGTCCTCATCTACGGCCACTACGACGTCCAGCCCGTGGACCCGCTCTCGCTCTGGACCACACCACCATTCGATCCAGTCATCCGCGACGGCAAGATCTGGGCACGCGGTTCCACCGACAACAAGGGCCAGATGATGGCTCACGTCCTCGGCGTGGAAAAAACGCTCAAGGAACACCAGGAGCTACCCGTGAATCTCACCTTCCTCTTCGAGGGTGAGGAGGAAATCGGCAGCCCCAGCCTCGCGTCCTTCCTGCTCCATCATTGCGACGAATTGAAGAGCGATGTCATCGCCATTTCCGACACCGGCATGGTCGCCCCGAACACGCCGACGCTCGGCTACGGCCTTCGCGGCATCGCGTGTTGCGAAGTGATCCTGCGCGGCCCGAAAGGCGACCTCCACTCCGGCCTCTTCGGCGGTGCCGTGGCGAATCCCGCCGCCGCGCTCGCCCGTCTCATTTCCAGCCTCCACGCGCTCGATGGTACCGTGGCTGTCACCGGTTTCTACGATCACGTCCGTCCGCTTGAACAATGGGAACGCGACATGTGGTCGAATCTTCCCGGCGTCAGCGACGCGGATTTCCTCGCCGTCACGGGCTCGCCCGGCCTCTATGGCGAACCCGGCTACACCTCCGCCGAGCGTACTTGGGCGCGCCCCACCGCCGAGGTGAACGGCATCGGTGGCGGCTACCAAGGCGAAGGCTCCAAGACCGTCCTGCCCGCCGAGGCCTTTGCGAAACTTTCCTTCCGCCTTGTCCCCGACCAGAGCCCGAAGGACATCATGGAAAAGGTCATCAGCCACCTCGAGTGGCATTGCCCGCCCGGCGTTGAGGTCGAGGTGAAAGTCGGCCACGACGGCAAGCCGTACGTCACCGACCCGAACTCGAAATACGGCCTCGCCGCCCAGGCCGCCCTGCGCGCCTCCTTCGATGCCGAACCCGTCCTCATCCGCGAGGGCGGCAGCATCCCCATCGTCCAGACCTTCCGCGACATTCTCGGTGCCGACACCCTCCTCCTCGGCCTCGCCCTGTGCGACGCCCAGGTCCACGCTCCGAACGAGAACTTCCCCGTCGAAAACTTCGAGGCCGGCATCCGCCTCAACCAGGCCTTGCTCAAGGAACTGGCAAAGTGATCTTGGTTCCTCTTTCTTCTCCAATGTCCGACTCCACCGCTCAACCCGCCAAGCTCGACTTCATTCGCGAGATCATCGCCGGTGACCTGGCCTCCTGCAAACACGCGACGACCATCACCCGCTTCCCGCCGGAGCCGAATGGCTACCTGCACATCGGCCACGCGAAATCGATCTGCCTGAACTTCGGCATCGCCATGGAAAACGCCGGCATCGGCGCGAAGTGCCACTTGCGTTTCGACGACACAAACCCCGAGAAGGAGGAAACCGAGTATGTGGAGAGCATCAAGGCGGACGTGAAGTGGCTCGGCTTCGACTGGGGCAGCGACCTCTATTTCGCCAGCAACTATTTCGATTTCTTCCACGACTGCGCCGTGCATCTCATCAAGGACGGCAAGGCCTACGTCGAACAACAATCCGCCGAGGAAATGCGGGTCGCCCGCGGCAACCTCACCACTCCCGGCACGCCATCACCCGGCCGCTCGCGCACCATCGAGGAAAACCTCGATCTCTTCGCCCGCATGAAGGCAGGGGAGTTCAAGGAAGGGGAAGCGGTCCTCCGCGCGAAGATCGACCTCGCCTCGTCGAACATGAACCTGCGCGATCCCGTGCTCTATCGCATCATGCACGCGGAGCACCACAACACCGGCAATGCCTGGTGCATCTATCCGATGTATGACTTCGCGCACCCCTTGGAGGACGCGTTGGAGCACATCACCCATTCGCTCTGCACGCTCGAGTTCGAGAACCATCGTCCGCTCTACGATTGGTTCATCGAGAACTGCCCCGTGCCATCCAAGCCGCGTCAGATCGAGTTCGCCCGCCTGAACCTCACCTACACGGTCATGAGCAAGCGCAAGTTGCTCCAGCTCGTGCAGGAAGGCCACGTCGGCGGTTGGGACGATCCGCGCCTGCCCACCATTTCCGGCCTCCGCCGCCGCGGTTATCCGCCGGAGGCAATCGTCCACTTCTGCAAGCGCGTCGGCATCACCAAGTTCAATGGCACCACTGACGTCGCGCTGCTGGAGTTCGACATCCGCGATTTCCTCAACCAGTCCGCACCCCGCCGCATGGCCGTGCTCGATCCGGTGAAGCTCGTCCTCGAAAACTGGGCCGACGAACCCTTGGTAAACGTCACCGTTCCCAATCACCCGCAGAACCCCGCCATGGGGGATCGTGAGGTTCCCATCTCCAGCGAGGTGTGGATCGAGCGTGAGGACTTCATGGAAGTCCCCGAGAAGAAGTTCTATCGACTCGGTCCGGATCGCCATGTCCGCCTCAAGGGCGGCCACATCGTCCGCTGCACCGGCTTCGAGAAGGACGGGGAGGGGAACATCACCCTCATCCGCACCGTCATTCTCCCGGGCACCGTCGGTCTCGATGCGCCCGCAGGCGTCGAGTGCAAGGCCGCCATCCACTGGGTCGATGCCGCCACCGGCACCGACGCCGAGGTCCGCCTCTACGACCGCCTCTTCACCGTCGAGGACCCCGATGGCTCAGAAGGTGGCTTCGTCAGCGTCCTCAACCCGGACTCCTAGAAAAGCCTCACCGC